>NZ_JBFBDY010000035.1:0-23542 GCF_040683475.1 Kitasatospora sp. NPDC093558
GTCTCTTGGACCGCGGGCGTCCGTCCGTTCACCCCTGGCCGGTCCGGAAGCGGCGCCGGTACTCCGTCGGCGTCGTGTCCAACTGCCGCCGGAACGCCCGCACGAGTGTGTCCGTCGTGCCGAACCCGCAGGTGGACGCGATGCGTTCGAGCGTCTCGTCGGTGGTCTCCAGCCGGTTGCGGGCCCGCTCGACCCGGGCCGACTCGACGTAGGCGCTCGGGGTCGTGCCGAGCTCGGTCTTGAAGATCCGGGTCAACTGCCGCTCCCCGACGTGGGCGTGGGCGGCGAGGTCGGCCACGGTGAGCGGCGCGGTGAGGTTCCCGGTGATGTGGTGGCGCAGGTCCTCGATGCGCCGGGTCGTCGAGACGGGTTCCAGCGGGACGCTGAACTGGCTCTGCCCGCTCGGGCGCTTGAGGTACATCACGAGCTGCCGGGCGACGCGCAGCGCCAGCTCCTCGCCGAAGTCGTCGGCGACCAGCGCGAGCGACAGGTCCAGGCAGGCGCTGATGCCGGCGCCGGTCCAGACGTCGCCCGCGCGGATGAAGATCGGGTCGGCGTCGACCTCGATCTCCGGGTACTCGGCGGCGAGTTGGTGCGCGGTGGACCAGTGCGTGGTGGCCCGCCGGCCGTCCAGCAGCCCGGCCGCCGCCAGGATGTGCGCACCCACGCAGACGGAGGCCACCCGCCGGGCGCGGACGGCCAGCTCCTTCACCCGCGCGACGACGGCCGGATCGGTGACGGCGCTGACGCGGCGCTCGCGGTCGACCTCGACCGCGCCGGGCACGAGCAGGGTGTCGATCGCGCGCCCGGCCGCCTCGTCGAAGGTGAGGTCGGGCAGGACGCGCACGCCGGCGGCGGTGGTGACCGGCCCGGCGGTTTCGGCGGCGAGGACGACGCGGTAGCCGGTGGCGTCGTCGGTCTCGCGCCGCACGAGCGAGAACACCTCGGGCGGCCCGGTGACGTCGAGCAGGTCGACGCCCTCGAACAGGACGATGACGATGAGTCGTTCGGCGGGGGCCACGGCGTCTCCTGGATGCGTTGATGTCGGTTTCTGCATGTTAGACGGCATTGCCGACGCCCGGGGCCCCGCCTAGCGTTGTTCTCGCAGGTCACCGCAGTGACCGACATCCCTTCAACCGACCCGAGGCGGTACAGCCATGTCCACGACCACCCTGCGCGCCCTCAACGGACTCGACGAGACGCCCGCGTCGCTCGCCTCCGCGACGCTGATCATGGTCGACTACCAGAACACCTACACCCGCGGCGTGATGGAGCTCGACGGCTGGCAGGCCGCCCTGGACGCCGCCGCCGCGCTCCTCGCCCGGGCCCGCGAGGCCGGGGCGACGGTGATCCACGTCGTCAACGACGGCGGCGAGGGCACCCCGTATGACGTCCGGGCCGAGATCGGACGGATCCACCCGGCGGTGGCCCCGGCCGAGGGCGAGGCCGTCGTGGTCAAGCAGGTCCCGGACGCGTTCGTCGGCACGGACCTCGCCGAGCGCCTCGACGCGGCCGGGAACAAGGACGTCGTCGTGGCCGGCTTCATGACGCACATGTGCGTGACCTTCACGACGGCCGGCGCCTTCCTGCGGGGCAACCGCCCGACCGTCGTCGCCGACGCGTGTGCGACGCGGGCCCTGCCGGTGGGTGGGGTTTCGCTGCCGGCCGGGCAGGTCCACGACGCCGCGCTCGCGACGATCGCGGACCTGTACGGCGTGGTGGTGCCGTCCTGTTCCTCGCTCACCTGACGTCAGGACTCGTGCAGCCAGAGGTCGCAGTTGTGCTCGTCATCGAGGTCCACGGCCCAAGGTCCTTCACCTGTAGTGAAGTTGTGCGCCTCGCCGCCCTCGTGGTCGAACCGCTGCCATGGGTGCCCTGTGGTGGCGAAGAGCGTCCAGTCGCGGATCATGCGCTCGGCGAGCCGGTGTTGGTCGGCGTCCAGGGTGGTCGGCAGGCCGGCGACGTCGAACAGGTACGGCAACTCCGAGGCGTGGTAGGCGCCGTAGGGGAAGCCCGGCGGAAGGCCGGCCGAGACGGGGGCGGTGCGGTCGGCGAACTCGTAGGCGTACACGGGGGTGTGGCGCGCGAGCAGGCGGTCGCTCGCGAGCGTCGGGCAGGACCAGATCCGGTCGGTGGCGACGGTGGCCCAGGCGACGGCGGGGGAGGGGTAGTCGCCCGGCGGGTACCGCTCCTCCACCGCGTCGGCCTGCACGCCGAAGCTCTGGACGAGCAGGTCGTGGTAGCCCTGCTCGGTCATCGGATGCCCGAGGTTGAGGACGGCCGCGAAGCCGCGATGCTCGTCACGCGTGCCGCCTTGGAGTACGGGGACGCGCTGGAAGTGGCCGTCGCGTAGTGCCTGGGCGGGTTCGGTGGGGAGGAGTGGGGTGCCGTAGGTGGGCTTGGTGAACTGCCCTAGGTGGTCGCGTAGTTGGACGGCCGGTTTGTGGCGGAGGCAGTCGATGTCGGTGCAGCCGAGGGCGGTGCCGAGTGCGCTGCCTGCGGCTTCGACGGCGGTCCGGCTCGTCCACGGCGAGCCGGCCGGCATGGTCGGCCAGAAGAGAGCCTTCGGGTAGTCGATGAGGCAGGAGCCGCTCTGGATGATCGCCTTGTCGAACAGGCCTGCGGCGGCGGGCGAGGTGAGCTGCGAGCAGATGCTCATCCCGCCCGCCGACTGCCCGGCCAGGGTGACGTTCTGGGGGTCGCCGCCGAACGCGGCGGCGTTGCGGCGGACCCAGCGCAGGGCGGCCTGTTGGTCGGCGAGCCCGAAGTCGCCGGACCCGGCGAGGCCCGGGTAGCCGAAGTAACCGTAGAGGCCGAGGCGGTAGTTGACGGTGACGACGACGACGTCGCTGTCGACGGCCATGCGGTGGGGGTCGTAGTCACTGCCGGCGCCGCCGGTGAAGCTCCCGCCGTGCAGCCAGACGACGACGGGCCGGTGGTGGGCGTTTTGAGGGGTGGTGACGTTGAGGTACAGGCAGTCCTCATCGCCGGTCGTGCCCTGCGGGCAACGGTTGCCGGGCGCAGTCGCGTCGCGCACGCCGGACCAGGGAGTGACGGGTTGCGGATCGCGCCAGCGCAGGTCGCCGGTGGGAGGGGAGGCGTATGGGATGCCCTGGAACGTGCGGTACCCGTCGTGGCCCGTGCCGTTGATGCGCCCGGCGTCGGTGACAGCGATGGGCGTTGCAGCCGAGGCCGGCGTGGCGGGCAGCGCGAGGGCGGTGAGGAGCGCGCCTATGAGGAGCGCGGAGATTCGTGGCATGTTTCGGAGACCTTCCGGGTCGGAGGCATGGCTTGGATGCATGGCTCGGATGCATGGCTCGGACGCACTCCGATGATACAGGTGTATCACGCAGGGGGGAAAGGTAGTTCGACGCGCCAAACGGGCCGTCCGCTCGGAGGGAGCGGACGGCCTGCGGAAGTTGAGGGGGGTTCAGGCGTCACCTGTCCCGACACCCTCCGCCACATCCGCCAGGGCCAGTAGTGGTTCCGTGAACGTCGGGCGGCGGGCGTCGTCGATGCTATTCGATGAATTTCGACGATTTTCGACAGGTGAAGTCCGAAGGTGTGCGGAGTCGTCGAATCAGGCGGGCTGGACGTGGCCCCGGGCTGCGTCCGCTCGCGCAACAGGCCGCCCGCTCGGCTAGAGCGGGCGGCCTGCTGAGTTGGAGGGATTCAGACCTCGCCGAACTCGCCGGAGCGGACGGCGGTCACGAAGGCGGACCAGGCCTCGGCGGGGAAGGCCAGCACGGGGCCCTCGGAGTCCTTGGAGTCGCGGACGGGAACGGTGTGAACGGCATTGGCCGCGACCTCGATGCACTGGCCGCCGTTGCTGCTGTAGGTGCTCTTGCGCCATGCGGCGGCTGTCAGGTCAACGTTCATGTTGAACAGTCCCTTCGTGCCTTGCTGGTGGCCGTGAGCGACGCTGCGTTGGAGAGTTTCTCCACCCTCTCGGAGATTCAGGCGTCGCCGAACTCGCCCGCCTGGACGGCGGCGACGAACGACCGCCAGGCCTCGGCGGGGAAGATCAGGGCTGGCCCGTGCGGGTCCTTGGAGTCGCGGATGGGCAGTAGACCGGGGACGCTGGAAGCGACCTCTATGCAGTCACCGCCCTGACCGCTGTAGGTACTCTTGCGCCACTGAGCGTCGGAAAGGTCAATGTGCTGCATGGCTCTCAACTTCCTTCCGTGCCAGTCTGATCGGCTCAAGCCAACCGGGTCGGAATGGGGCTTTGGCTTGCAGCCGATCGTAGTCCCCGGTCGACAGCGGGCGCTGCGGAACGTGGGAAGCTGCAGCACCTCCAATGAGTCGTCTCACGTAAGAGGCCGCCCGCTCGGCAGAGCGGGCGGCCTGAGCCGCGCGGGTTCGTGCGGCCGATTCAGGCCTCGCCGAATTCGCCCGCCTGGACGGCGGCGACGAACGACCGCCAGGCCTCGGCGGGGAAGATCAGGGCCGGCCCCTGGGGGTCCTTGGAGTCGCGGACAGGAGTCAGGCCGGGGAAGTCGGCAGTGACCTCGACGCAGGTGCCCCCGTTGTCGCTGTAAGTCGACTTGTACCAGGCAGCACGAGACAGCTCGTCAGGATAGGGAGTCATGGTCGCTTAGTTCCTCTCGGGCCTTGCGGATCATCTCCAGGGAAGCAGTCTGGGACAGCGCTTCCACCTGGAGTCGATGGTAGTCGTCTTCCCACGCCGTGACAGTGCGGGGACTCCTCACGACGTAGCCACGTTCAAGGGACTCGGAGTAGCCGACCACCTTGCGGTTTGTGAAGCCGAGCAGCGTCATTGAGACGCGAAACGGCGCTTGTTCTGCGAGGTAGAACGGCGAGACCTGGATGATCACGTTCGGACGGTTGGTCAACTCCGCCAAGTGTCCTAGTTGCTCCGCCATCACGGCGTTACCGCCTATGGCGCGACGGATGCAGCTTTCATCCAAGACGGCATGGATCATGGGAGGTTTGTCGCGGTTGAGCAGCTGTTGCCGGTTCGCGAGAACCTTGAGTCGCTCGGCTGCCTGGGCTTCCGTGATGCGGCCTCGCCGGACGGAGGCTGTGGCCAACGCGCTGGCGTAGCCGTTGGTTTGGAGAAGTCCAGGCACGATGTTCGCCTCGAAGACCATGATCCGAGCTGCGCGAGCCTCTTGAGCTGCATGTTCCGGGAATCCCTCGAGCAGAGCAGATGCCCTCAGTCCCCACCACATGGTCTCCAGAGTGGCCTCCAAACCAAGATGCTCATCGCACTTGCGCGCGAAGTCGAGGCTGGGGGATTTGGCGGCCGTTTCAACGGCGGAGATGTGCGTGTCCGAGTACCCGATCAGCTTCCCGAGTTGATGTTGCTTCAGCCCCGCCGCCTCCCGTGACGTGCGAAGACGGACCCCGAATGCATGGCGCGGGGACTTCTGGGGGTCGAGCTTCTTCCGATTCACAAGATCAACTCCAAATCCCCTGGCGCAACTGGGAAGTTGAGGACCTGTCGATCGTAGGGGAATGTGGGCCATCCTGGTAGTCAGGCAGCCACGGACCGTAGTCGTCCGGTGGCACGGCGCTGAGGCGCATCCCTCGTTACGTTCTCGTGGAGTCCCCCATGCTCGAAAACCAGAGATCCGCATTGTCCGAAGTCCCCCTCCTCCACGAGGTGGTGATCGATCGCGGTCACCTCGACGACGGCCGGCCCCGCGAGGGGGTCTTCATGGAGCAGTGCGCCGGCGTCATGTACCTCCGACCCATCGGCGGGGGCGTCGAATGGACCACGCGGGCCGATCAGGTCAGCGTTCTCGACCCCCGGCAGATCGCGCCCGGTTCCGGTGCGCGCTCCCGCCGTCGGCTCCTCAATGACGAGCCGACGTGAATTCCTGCGATCTCCTCCTCGCCGGGCTCCACCTAAGTTCCTTGGCAGTCGGCGGATTTGCGGCCGTGGAACACCTGCGGGGCGCCTCGACCAGCCAAACCATCACCTCAGGAGCGAAGTTGAACGACGACATCATGCGGAAGCCGCCCGCCCGACGCCTCGGCCAGCAGGCCTTCGTCCTCCGCCACTGCCCCGACGGGCAGGACGAACTCCACGTCCTTCTCGTCGACCCCGTCTACCGCGACGGCTACACCCTCCCCGGCGGCAGCGCCGAGGCCGACGAGCCGCCCCACCTCGCCGCCCGCCGCCACCTCGAAACCGAAACCGGGCTCGTCCTGTCCCTCCGCACGATCCTCACGGTCGACTACGTGTCCCGACACCACTACCCCGAGGGCATCAACTTCGTCTACGCGGGCGGCGTCGTGACCCCCAGGCAAGCCAAGGCCGTGAACCTCCACCGCCCGCCGCAGAACATCCGCGCCCTGCACTGGGTGCCCCGGTACCTGCTCGACACCGTGATGCCGCCCGACCAGAGCCTCCGCGTCCACGACGCCTGGGACGCCTGGGAACACGGCGCCGGCCGCCCCCTCCTCCTGCGCGGCACCCCCGTCCCGGTTCGCTGACGCAGGAAGTCGACGACGCCGACTTCCTGCGAAGAGCTGCGACCGGGTCTGCCTTCTCGGCGGCGGAGCGCGCAGCAGGGGTGGTGGCGGCTTGTGCTGCTCCGGCGGAAGTTTGTGGCCAGAACTTCCGTGGAGCAGCACAAACCAGACCCCCGAGCCGTGGTGGAGCCACTGGGTCAAGCCACTGGGCCGCCTGAGCCGGTGACAATGCTTCAGGAACTCCGAACTCACGTCACGTCACGTCACAATCCGACCCTCGGACCACCTGCCTGAAGAACTCCGACGATCCCCTTGTTCGCGGTGGGATCCTGGCATAGCGGGGCACTGTTTCCGGACGACGTGGCTCACTATACTGGAACAATAAAGAGTGAACAGTGCAACGAGCGGGATAGCAGTCCCCGGCCCAGGATCGATGGGGATCGTATCTGCAGTCTCGCAATACCTGGGCCTCTGCGAGCTCCAAAGAAGGAGGTCGCCTCATGTCATTCGGAGGAAACGGAGCAGAATCTTTCGGTGTCGACGAGGGGACTGGAGGACGCCCTCTCAACCTCAGGGACTTCAGGCATCCTTACGAGGAGTCGCGACTGATGCTCGCGACCCTGACCACCGCTGCTGCCTGGCTGGTGGTTTTGCTGCTGGTCATCGGGATCGGCGCCGCAGGATTAGTGATACTTTTCACGCTCGCGATATTGGTGGCATCGCTCTGGCTCGCCGTGCGTATATGGACTTATCGCCTGCTCGGCGATGCGGTCAAAGTGACCCCGGAATCGTTCCCGGGAGTTTATCGTGCGATTGGTGAAGTCCGGCGAGAATTGGACTATCGGAAGAAGATCGATGTATACGTTTCCAATGATGTTCCCGGGAAGGCTCGGCTGACCAACCTCCTCGGGCACCGGGTGGTCATTCTCGATGGTGGGTTCGTATCCGAGCTGCGGCAGGAGGACTACGCTCGTGTTCGATTCGTCATCGGGAGCTTCATCGGTTATCTCAAGGTGCGTGCGGCGCGCTATGACCTGCTCATCTATCTTCTCGACCAAGTGTATTCGACCAAAATTCTCGGGCCGCTCATGAATCCGTACTACCGGGCCACCGTGTACAGCGGAGATCAGATCGGATACTGGTGCTCCGGAAGCCTGGACGCGGCGCTGTCCGTCCTGGCGAGATATCTGACGGGAAAGGAGCTGGGGCCGGAGCTCTCCGTTTCGGGGGTTCTGGAACAGGCAGTCCTGGTGCAGAGTCATGTGCTGGTGAGGCTCTCTCAGCTGTCGTTGTCCAGGCCGTACCTCATCAATCGATACGTCAACGTCATCGCCTTCGCCGCATGCATGAATCCCGCGGAATACGAAAGGTTCCAGGGTGGTCTCGATGCGGAGGCTCGCCGGATGCTCCACATTCTGCTGAGCGAGTCACCGCATCGGAAACTGCCGATTGGGGCCGACAGGGGTGTGCCACTGTCCTGATGGTCAGTGGTACACCGACTGGCTGGAGAACCGACGAGCCGCTGACCATCCGGAACCTGGGCCGCGTCCGCTACCCCGGCCACCCACCCGGCCGGCGCGACTCCGCTCTCTGGACACCGGAGCCTCCGAGCCGCCGAAATCGGATGGCCGACAGCCCCCCACCCGGTCATCCTGACCCCATGGGAGACAGAGCCAACGTCATCGTGGTCCGAGAGAACAGCACACATGAGCTGTACCGGACCGGCTGGGCGGTCGGAATCGACCTGGACTTGCTGGACGGGCCGGCTGCGGTTCTCGCCATGCTTCCCGAACTCCGCCAGGACGGCTGGTGGTTGGACGACACCATGGCCCAGGGCGGGGTGCTGCTCGACTTCGGCCGAAAGACGCTCCTGTTCTTCGCCTGGGAGGGTCCGAGCACTGAGCTCCGCCACCGCGCGGCCATGTTCGAGATGATCCGAGCGGCGTGGCCGGGCTGGCAGGTCCGCTGGCTGTACGACGGCGCGGCCGAACTGCGCGAGTACGTCGGGCTGGACCCGGAGTACGTCCGCTGCCGCGATTCGGACCTCTCCTTGGCCCCGTTCCTCGCCCCCGAAGACGAGGACCTGGCCTGGCCCGACCCGGGCGGTGTGGTGGTCACGGTCGGCGCCGGCCGCTGCCACGTCGCCTCCAACGCTTTCGACCACCCCGTCCGCGAGGGGGTATCCCTGCTTGACCGCCTGGCAGATGCCCCCGGCCACGGAGTCTGCTGCCTGCACGTCAACTCCGGTATCCACCTCGACCCGGAACGCCGACGCATGGGCTGGTGGTCCCTCTACTCCTCCCCACAGGCCTACCAGGTACCTGAGTTGTGGCCGGGCTGGACGGTGGAGTTCTGGCAGGACGACTGGGAACGGCATGCCAGGGCTGGCAACCGCTTCTCCCCGGCGCCATTCGACACCGGGGAGGAAGCCAGGGCCGCAGTGTTCGCCGAAGCCGGGGAGCGCCGGGCCACCAGGGCCCGCTACCACGCCCAAGCCACCCACCTGCGGACCGCATTGCCTCGTCCCCAGGCGGGCTGACCGGAACCGGCCTGATCATGGACGACTGCCCGACATCACGGATTCAAGGTCAGTAGCTGGGTGGTGTCGGCGTCGTGGCGAGTCGGTCGACGCCGTATCCGCTGATCAGGAGGCGTTCCTTGCGGCTTCCGGTGAGGCGCTGGGTCCAGTCGACGAACCCGCCGTCCGCGATTTCCACGTGTCGGCCGTGGATGGTTGCGTAGATCTTGTAGCAGAGGTCGGTGTAGTAACCGCGTCCGGTCGCCCGGTTGGGATCGTCGGTGATGTCGATGCCCGGTGTTCCGGCGAGTTCTGTACGGGTGCGGGCCACGAGCGGAGCCAGGGTGAGCATCTCGAAGTCGTCCGGCGGTGCCGAGAGCAGGACGTCCTCGGCCCGTCGTAGTTGCGCGAAGCCTGTCGGGGCCGGGGTCACGAACCGGTCGGTGCGGTAGTGCCGCATCGCCTCGGCCGGGGTGAGCCGATCGGCGCGGCGTCGGAAGACCTCCATGAGTAGCGTGGTCAGATCCGTCCCGGACAGCCCGTTCGCCAGCAGGTCCAGCAGTTCCGGCCCGCCGGCCTCGGCCAGAACTCGGCGCAACGCCGGACCGGCTGGGTGTTCATCGCTCGTCATGGCGGGTCGGTATCGCCTGGCCGACACCGGAGTGACCATCGGTTTCCGCGCGCCGTGCACTGCGCCTCTTCGCGGACGCTCTGCACAGTAAGTCGGCGGGTCCGACTTCCTGTGCAGAGCGCTCCGCGTTCAGACGAGCGCGGTGACCAGCAGGGCGAAGGCGGCGATGATGACGGCGACCCGGGCGTAGTGGTAGCGGTCCCACCGGTTCATCTGCTCCTTCCAGTCCTCGGGCCGGTTCTCGGGGGTCCACGTCTTTCCCCGGTTGTTGATCGGGACGAGCAGCAGGACCGACATGAGCACGCTCACGATCAGCAGCACGCCGGCGCCGACGACGAGGCCGGCGCCGGGGCGGTGCCATCCGGCGATGGCCCAGACCGCGCTCAGCGCGAGCGAGCTGATGTACCAGACCGGCATCACGGCGCCGAGCATCCGGCCCCCGTGGGAGCGGCCGAGTTGGCCGCTGTCCTCGGGGAGTGCGTTGAAGATCCGGTTGAGGACGAAGGAGACGGAGAACTCCACCCCCACCATGAGTCCGGTGACCACGACGGTGATGACCTCGAGTGCGTCGAGCATGATGACCCCTCCGGGGATCTAGCGCTGCTAGGTGATGAGCCAACGCTAGTACTTCTGCCGCTCGCTTGTCTAGCGGTGCTAGGATCGACTCATGTCAGTACAGGAACGCAAGCAGCGCGAACGGGCGGAGCGCGAACGCCTCATCGTGGCGACCGCCCGCGAACTCGCCGAGCAGCAGGGCTGGGACGCGGTCACCACCCGCCGGCTCGCCGAGCGCATCGAGTACAGCCAGCCCGTCCTCTACAGCCACTTCCGCGGCAAATGCGAGATCATCGGTGCCGTCGCCCTCGAAGGCGCCACCGAGATGGCCGTGGCGCTGCGGGCCGCGACCGCCGCCGCGGACGGACCTCGCGCGCGGGTCACCGCCCTCGCCCGCACCTACCTCGACTTCGCCGCACGCAACCCGGCGGTCTACGACGCCATGTTCCAGCTCGACGGCGGCCTGGCCTTCGCGCACGAGGACACCCCCGAGCCGCTGAAGGACGGCTTCGCCGCCCTGCTGGAGAGCCTCGAAGGGGTTGCCGGGGACGGCGTCCACCCGGGGCTGTTCACCGAGGTGTTCTGGGCGTCCCTGCATGGACTGGCCACCCTGACCCGGGCGCGCCGGCTCCCGCCGGAGGACGCCGAGCGCAGGGTGGAGCTGCTGGTGGACCGCCTGGCCAAGTTCTGACACGCGGCAGGCGGCGGGGTCCCCGGACCCCGCCGCCTGCCCCGCGAGGTGCGCGGCTACCGCCCGGTGCCGGCGCGCAGGGCCTCCGTGAACCACGCGAAGACCGGGGTCAGGCTCGGCGGAACGGGCCACCCGTTGATGACGGCCAGCAGGTGCCAGTAGCGTTCCGTGCGCGGGTCGCCGGCGACCTCAAGACGTGTCAGCAGCCAGCCGCGCAGTTCGGCGTCGTCGGGGCGGCCGAAGGTCTCGGCGTAGCGGGCGGTCAGCGTGGCGGTGATCCGTCCGGCCTCCACCGACGTCGGGGCGATGCCGGTATCCAGCGCGCGGCCGATCGTCTCGCGCACGGTCTCGGTGAGGTCGTGGTGCAGGCCGGTGGCGTCGCCCCGGGCGCGTTCGGCGGCCTGGTACTCGGCCATGCGGCGGACGGCGGCGCGGAAGTCCGGGTCCTGGGCGAGTTCGGCGAGTTCCACCCAGGCGTCCACCTGGTCGGGTTCGGGGTCGTCCGGCAGCTCGGGCATCGCCGAGCGCAGCATGTCGACGAAGTCGGCGTTGGCATCGAGGCCGCCGAAGGTGTCGTCGATGAAGTCGCCGATGAGGCGCCGGCGTTCGGCGTCGGAGAGCTTGGCGAGCTTGTGCATGAGATCCGTTTCCTCCGTGGTAGAGCCCCGCTTGGCCACCGCACGCAACACCGCCCGCCTCAGCCGGAGGGTGCGGATCTGCACCTCCAGGGCGTCGGCGTGCGCGGCTGCGATCTCGGGCATCGAGACCTCGCGGTCCAGCACCCGCCGGATGACGGCGAGGTCGAGTCCGAGCTCGCGCAGGGTGCGGACGAGGTCGAGGCGCGCGAGTGCGCTGATGTCGTAGAGCCGGTAGCCGGCCGGGCTGCGGTCCGTCGGCGGCACGATCCCGGCATCGGAGTAGAAGCGGATGGTCTTGACCGTCAGCCCGGTGCGCCGGGCGAGGTCGCCGATCGAGAAGAGTGTGTCGCCGTCCATGTCCCCAACCTTCGCGTCTCCCCCTGATGGAGACTCAAGCTCCTGCTGCCTGGAATAGTGAAGCTCCCGAGTTTGCCGAACACCGTTTCTCCCTAAGGTGACTCGACTACGCTTGCCGCGATCGAGCCCATGATCGAACGAGGGAGGCGCGCCCATGGCGTACGAGACCGGTGCGAGGGTGCGGCTGACCAGGGATTTCCAGGTCACGGCGGCGGGCAGCGTCCCGGGCCCGCTGTGCCTGGCCGAGGGTTTGGCGGGGATCGTCGTGGGCTCGACGAAGGAAGCCGGCGGCGTGGACCAGGACAGGCTCGCGAGCTTCGATCAGCAAATGCGCGGCTACCGGTTCGACGGCTTCGCGGCGAGCCTGGTCGAGGACCTCCGTCAGAAGGTCACCCGGCTGGGAGCGTTCGACGCCGGAGCCGGCGGTCGGACCACCTACCGGGTGCGCTTCGACAACGGGTTCGTCCTCGGCGGTCTCGAAGAGGACTGGCTGACCGGAGCCTGAGTACCTGCCACGTCACCACCACCGAGGAGATCCATGGCCGACACCGTCACCTCACTGACCGCCCGCATGCACGATCTGACGGTGGCGGTCATGACGAATGGCCTCGCCCCGCGGGGCGTCGACGTCACCGCCGGCCTCCACGACGTCGTCGCGCGCGCCACGGCGCTCGGCCCCGACGGCAGGTGGCTCGTCGCGTCGGGCCACTCGGGCCTCGGTGGCCTGGCCATCGCACGCGGGCAGGTGGACCAGGGGCTCTTCCACTTCGACGCCGCAGTGGCGAACGGGTTCAACGACTGCGTGGCGTTCCACATGCCCCTCGTGCGCCCGCTGCACCCCGATCCCCGGTTCCGGGCCCTGTACGCGCGCATGCGCGTCACTCCGGCCGACCTCGACGAGTTCCTCTGGCTGCACCGGGAGATCCACATCATGGCGCAGGAGGCCCAGCAGGCGACCGTCGACAACATCGGCCGCCTCGACACCGGGGTGTCGCTGCTCCCGCAGGCCCCGATGCCGACCCGCGAGCCGAACACCCCCGGCGTCCTGATCACCCGCCTCGACCTCGCCGCGACCCAGACCGCACTGCGGCAGGCCGCCGTGAAGGCGGACTTCCAGAGGAGCTCGGGCAACGTCAGCCTCAGCCTCATCGACGGCTCGTGGGACTACGCCCGCGCCAGGCACGACGCCTGGTACGCCGACGATCTGGACACCCGGCGGCAACAGGCCGCCGAGGCGCGGGCGTTCGTCGAGCGGCCCGGTATCGGCACCATGCTCATCCCCTGCCCGCCGCTGGGCTCGATCGTCTACCCGGGCTGACGTTTGGCCGGAATGCTCCGGGAACACTGGGTAGGGGAGGGGCCCATGGAGTCCAAGGACAACAACTCGCCCGGTTGCGGGGCCTGGTTTCTGCAACTGCTCGTGGCTGTACCCGGCTTGGCCCTGCTCGTAGGTTTCATCGCCTTGATCGCCTCTTTTGACGACAGCGACAGCCCCAGTAGGTGCAGTGGCGGCGCCTACGAGATCGTGTGCTAAGGCCGCCCTGGGACTGAGGGTCTTCATGGCGCGGCTGAGCCCCGGGGCACCCGCGCCCCGGGGCTCAGCGGCTTGTCGATTCGTCAGTTCCCGTGCCCAGGACGGGTGTTCAGGCAAAGGGCCCAGACGTCCGTGTAGGTGTTCGGCGACGGGGAGCCGCCGACGTGGACGGTGGCGCTCCAGTGGTCGGGGTCGTCGGTGCCGTCCTCGGCGGGGACGGCGTCGGCGTCGCTCGGGTAGCTGCCGATGAGGTGCGTGCCGCCGGAGCCGGCCTTGGAGAAGTCGGTCGTCGTGACGTTGCCGCCGCTGGCCGCCGCGCCCCCGCTCACGAGGCTCCAGTGGTGGTGGCGCTCCTCGGCGGGATCGGAGGAGCAGCCGACCGTCGCCGTGCCGAGGGTGCCCGCCACGGTGGGCCCGCTCAGCTCGGCGAAGCCGACCTTCGTCGTCAGGTTCTTGGCCTTGACGTCGTCCCCGGTGCAGATCGCGTACGCGTACGTCATGTTGCCGGTGTCCCGCCCGCCGCCGATGCCGCCGACGGCCGTCCACGAGTCGGGGTTGGTCTCCCCGTTGCCCGCCGCCTTCTTGCCGAAGTCGTGGGCGGCGTCGGCGAAGGTCGGGAAGCTGGCGATCGGCTTGAGGCTGCCGACGCTCGCGGGGGTGGTGCGGGCGCCGCCGCCGATCAGGCGGGTGCCGGTCGGGCAGGTGGCGGTGACGAGGCGCGAGTCCTGGGATCGCGAGGGCCCGGCGACCTTGTTCATGACGACCTGGGTGTGCCGGATCCGGTTGCTGTCCAGGCACATCGCGTACGGCGTGCTGGAGAACGCGGGGCTGTAGTTGCTGCCGCTGCCGCCGAACGCGAGCCAGTGCGTGACGTCCTGGCCGACGACTCCGGGCGTGCCGGTGAACTCGCTCAGGTCGTCCGCGCCGGGGGCGATGCCCATGACGTGGTTGCCGTTGCCGGCCCGGTCGTCGCCGGTGGTCTGGGTGATCCCGCCGCCGGAGACGAGCCCGTCCTCGCAGTCGGCGTGGGCCGAGACGCCGGTGAAGGGCGTCGCCGGGCCGATGGTGGCGCCGGGGTTGGCCACGGTGACGCTCGCCGAGTCGGCGTACGCGAGGTTCGGGGCGGCGAGGGCGATCAGCGCGCCGGGGACGGCTGCCTTGGCCAGAAGAGAGGGTCTCATTGTCGGTGCCTTCCGGTGGTTCAGGTGGTTCAGGCGGAACGGGCGGTACGGGCCGAACGGGCGGTTCAGACGCCGTCGTTGGCGCACAGGGCCCAGACGTCGGAGTGGGTGGTCGTCGAGCCCATGCCGCCGGTGTGCGTGAAGGCCGTCCAGGACGCCGCCGTGGTGGTGCCGTTGGCGACCGGGTTGCCGTTGGCGTCGCTCGGGAAGCTGCCGTTGAGGTGGTCGCCGGCCGAGCCGGGCCCGGTGAAGTCGGTGGTGGTGACCGAGCCGCCGCTGACGGCCGCGCCGCCGGCGATCAGGTTGCCGTCGCCGGTGCCGCAGCTGGTGGTGGTGTTCTGGCCGGTGCTGCCGGTGTTGGGGCCGGTCGCCTCGGTGAAGCGGACCTTGACGGTGACGCCGCTGACGTTGATGCCGCTGCCGCTGCAAATGGCGTACGCGTACGTCTCGTTGCCGGTGTTGGTGCTGTTGTCCCAGCCGACGGCGCTCCACGCGTTGGGGTTGGTGTCCCCGTCGGCGGCGGCCTTCTGGCCGTAGTCGTGGGCGGCGTCGTTGAAGGTCGGGAAGCTCGCGATCGCCTTCAGGTTGCCGGTGTTGCTCGGCGTGACGAGCGCGCCGCCGCCGAGCAGGGCCGTGCCGGACGGGCAACTCGCCGTCACCAGGCCGACGGTGGCCGCGGTGGTCGGCGCGTTGACCTTGTTCATCACCACCTGGGTGTGGTTGATGAGGGTGCTGGTCAGGCACAGCGCGTACGGGGTGGTGGAGAAGCCGGAGTTGACCTGGCCGCCGCTGCCGCCCTTGGCGATCCAGTACGTCACGTCGGTGCCGACGACGCCGGCGGTTCCGGTGTACTCGGTGGTGCCGTCGGAGCTGGGCTCGGTGCCGAGGACGTGGTTGCCGTTGGACCCGGCACCCGTCCCGTTGGTCTGGTCGATGCCGCCGCTGGAGACGAGGCCGCTGGTGCACTGGGCGCTCGTCGAGATCGACGAGTCGATCGTGGTGGGCCCGCTGGTGGCGCCGGGAGTCCGCACGGTGACGGCGACGCTGTTGGCGGCGGCGGTGCCGGGCGCCGCGAGGACGAGCAGCGCGCCGACGACCATCGCCGTTCCGGCGGAGGTGAGGCGGCGGGACGGGGCAACGTCCTTGGTACGGCGGAAGATCGGGCGTGAAGCCATGAGGGTTCCTCCAGGTCGGGTGTCGCGAGGGCGGACCGATTGAAGCAACGGCCCGATCGTAGGGACTACTGGTGCCCGGCACAGGGCAAAAGCCCCGAAACTGGGTGATCAACCAAGTCCACGACGCTGACCAGGAGTTACGCGTCCGGGCCGTCCTCCGCACGAGGACGGCCCGGGGAGCGGCTCAGCTCAGCGGGCGGCAGAGCAGCGCGTCCGGGACGCCGTAGTGCAGCCAGCGCCAGGTCATGGCCGCGCCTGCGACGTACTCGCCGGCCGCGCACTGGCCCTTGTATGAGCCCGGGGCCCAGTCGCTCGCCGCCGAGTCGGCGCCGGTCGAGGCCGGCGGCCGGTTGTCACCGTGGTCGAACCACAGGACGCGCCCGGCGGTCGGCAGCGGGCCGGCCGCGGGCGCGCACAGCAGGGCCGCCATCGCGTTGCTGCGGACGCTGTAGCCGACCGCGAAGTCCCCGTCCGGACACTGGAGTTTGTTGTAGCCGGAGGCCCAGTCGCCGCCCGTGACGTACCGCTCGTCGGTCACCGCTAGCCAGTCGGCCGAGCTGGTGGTTGGCTGCCCGGCGTCCGTGCAGAGCCCGCGACTCGAACCGCGCCCGAGCCCGATCAGGCGTTGCCCGTCCGGGCAGTCGCCCTTGCGGTTGCCGGCGCTCCAGTCCGGCAGGGCGAGCATGCGCCGGGAGACGTTCTGGTCGGCGTGGTCGAGGTCGAGCATGTTCCAGTGCGGCGCGTCCGCCACCGGGCCGGTGTACGAAGGAGCGGTGACGAGCCGGTTCCAGTCGTCGGCGCGCCAGTCGCCCGGGTCCTCGACGCTGAGCCGCCGCCCGGCCGCGTCGTAGTGCAGCAGCGCCCAACTGTCCTGTGGCACACCGTTGTTGTGCCAGCCGACGAGCGGCCAGACGGCGAAGTCGGCGTCGCGGGCGGCGAGGAGCGCGGTGAAGGTGTCGAACCAGGCGTGCTCCTTGGCGTCGGTCGCGCCGCGCCCGCCCGCGCCGAACTCGCTGATCCAGACGGGCGCCGTGAAGTGCTGCCCGCTCTGCGTGACGAACAGCGCCTCCTGGTCCACCACGGACGCCAACTGCTCGGGCGTGAAGTCCTGGTAGCGCGGGTCGCTCGTGGCGCCGGGACCGCTGCCCGCGCCGGTGTTGGCCGGGCCGGTGTAGGCGTAGAAGTGCGCCGAGTAGACCAGCTTGCCGGAGTCCACGAGGGTGTTGGAGAGCGTGGCGACCGGCGTGAGCATCGGCCGGCCGTGCGGCAGACCCGCCAGCGGGATGCCCTGCCAGTTGATGCCCTCCATGACGATCAGCAGGTCCGGGTCGGCCTGGAGGATCCGGTTGCCCGCCTCCTCGAACGCGGCGTACGCGTCGTGGGCGTCGCCCATGCCCCAGTTGGGGTCGTCCCAGGTGTCGCGCCGCACCTCGTTGCGCAGGTCCGCGCCGACGACGCGCTTGTTGTCGCGGTAGCGGTTCGCCATGAACAGCCAGTCGTCCTCCCACTGTTGGGCCGACTGGCTGCTGTTCCAGCGCTCGTTGCCGTCCAGCCCGCAGCAGAACCGGTACGTGGTCGTGTGGTTGTTCAGGACGACGGCGAACCCGTCCGCGGTGAGCGCGGCCACCACGGCGTCGTACACCTGGAGCGGGGTGCTCCCGCGCAGTTGGGGGTTGGCCGCGACGGCGGCGTCCGGGACGGCCGTGCCGTCGTGGATCATCGCGTCCGCGAACGGCAGCCGTATGCTGTTCAGTCCGAGGCTGTGGAAGCCTGCCGTGATCTCCGCCAGCGGCGCCCGGTCGAGCCCGAGCGGGATGTTGTGCGAGACCTGCCCTGCCTGGTTGTTCGCGGGGTCGTTCGCATCCCCACTGCCCTCCCAAGTGCCCTGCGCACCCGACCAGTTCCCCGACCGCAGCTTGAACCGGTTCCCGGCGGCGTCGACGACGTACCGCCCCCGGGTGCTCAGCGGCCCCGACCAGGACGCCGCCAGCTGTGCCCCGGTGAGCGCCACCGGCGCCGGCGCCGCGTCGGCGGAAGCGTCCGGCGGTGGTGCAACAGCCAACGCACACAGGGTCGTTGCGAGCGACAGCAGACGTATCGCGAGTCTTCTCATGGTGATCCCGACATGGTGAGGGTACGGACCAGTCCCTGACGGCCCTCCACCTCATTTCCCGCACTTGTGCCGGTCATGCCACGGGGCGAGGCCTGCCGGGCGACCAACTGCCGTACGTGGGTGGCGGCGTGGATCCAGTTCCAGACCGCCTGGCGGTGCAGCAGAACGGTGCCGAGCGAGGCGGTCGCGGCAAGCAGCACCACGAGGGCGCCGGCCCGCCAGATCCCACCCGCGTCGCCGTCCACGGCGGCCTGGACGCCGTGCCCGAGCGGTACGGGCAGGGCGGCCTGACCGCCCATCTCCAGCAGCGCCCAGCAGGTGGAGAGCACCTGCCCGCGCCGCTGGGCGCGCTGGATCCAGCGCAGGAAGGCGAGGGGTGACGAGAGGTCGGGACGGCCGGGATCGGCCAGGGGGAGGGATGCGAGCGGCATGACACTCCGATGCCGGTGGTTCGGGGGGTTTGGGGGGGTTCAGGATGGTTCGAGGCGCCGCGCAGTACGGCGGTGCGGCGGCGGAAGCGCGCCCGGCAACGGCTCGGGCGGACAAGGAGGGGCACGAAGGGCCCGTGTCTCAGGAGGTCATGGCCGCGAGCCTGCCAACCCCGGTGTGATCCGCGCAACAGGTTTTCCGCGCCCTCCCCCGCGGTTCCCCGCCCGGACGGCCGACGGCCCCGCAAGGTTCACCCGAACGGCGGGAACAAACCCGCCGAAACTCCAGTTGCCCCAGCTGGAAACCATGGTCGACCAGGAGGGCACCCCTTCCCGTGAGCAACATCCCCAGCGTGACCCTGAACGACGGCACGCGGATCCCGCAGCTCGGCTTCGGCGTGTGGCAGGTCCCGGACGGCGAGGCCACCCCGGCCGTCCGCACCGCCATCGAGGCGGGCTACCGCTCCATCGACACCGCGGCGATCTACGAGAACGAGACGGGCACCGGGCAGGCCGTCACCGAGGCGCTGGCGGGCGGCGTGGCCCGCGAGGACCTCTACATCACCACGAAGCTGTGGAACTCCGGCACCCGCGACTGGTCCGGCGAGCAGGGCCGGGACGCGGTCCTGCGCGAGTTCGACGCCTCGCTGGCCAAGCTCGGCCTGGAGTACATCGACCTCTACCTGATCCACTGGCCGCGCCCGATGCACGGCACCTACCTCAACGTCTGGAAGGCGCTGGAGCAGCTCAAGGCGGACGGCCGGGTCCGCTCGATCGGCGTCTCGAACTTCGGCCCCGAGCAGCTGACCCGCCTGATCGACGAGGCCGAGGTCGTCCCGGTGCTCAACCAGGTCGAGCTGCACCCGTACTTCCCGCAGACCGAGCTGCGCGCGTTCCACGCCCGGCACGGGATCGCCACGGAGGCGTGGAGCCCGCTGGGCCAGGGCAAGGACCTGCTCGCCGAGCCGGCGCTGGTGAAGATCGCCGAGAAGCACGGCCGCACGGTCGCCCAGGTCGTGCTCCGCTGGCACCTGCAGAGCGACGTGATCGCGATCCCGAAGTCGGTCACCCCGTCCCGCATCCGGGAGAACCTCGACGTCGCCGGCTTCGAGCTGGACGCGGAGGACCTCGCCGCGGTCGCCGGCGTCGCCACCGGCGTGCGCATCGGCCCGGACCCGCAGGGCTTCGACTGGAACTGAGCCCCGCCGAGCAGTCCGGCACACAGCCGGCCGGGCGCCGGTAACCGCCGGACCACCGAACCACCGGACCCCCGGTCATATCGAAAGACCGCCCACCCCGTTCAGGAGTGGGCGGTCTTCGGCATGCCGGGAACGGCCCCGTGCCGCAAATATGTGAGCACACAAGCACACGATCACTACGACACGAGCCCGTAACCCTCCCCGACCCACCCCCGTCCGACCCAGGGCCGTCCGTACGTTGGCGAATCGTTTTGGCTGGAGCTTGAAAGCGAAGGCTAGAGCCTGGCGGCCTTGCCGATCAGCGCGAGCGCCGGACCGTGCTCGTGCTCCTCCAGCGGCGCCAGCAGCAGCTGCTGAACCTTGGCGACCCCGGCCGCCGAGCGGTGCAGCAGGTCCTGACCCGCCGGCGAGAGCGACAGCAGGTTGCGCCGCCCGTCCGAGGGGTCACGCCGACGCTGCACCAGGCCGCGGCGGACGAGACGGCTCACCATCTCGGCCATCGTCGCCTTGTCCAGCGAGGCCAGCTCGCCGACCGTGCGCTGGTCCGCGCCCGGTTCCAGCTCCAGCGCGTCGAGCACCGCGTACTGCGGAGCGGTCAGCTCCGCACCGACGTGCTCCGACCAGAGCTTGGTGTGCACCTGCTGGCTCACCCTGATCAGGTAACCGATCGCCCGCTGGGCGTCCAGTATCGGCCGCGCGTCGCTGTACACGACCGCCGCGGGCTCCAGCCTGGCTATCTTGGCCATCACCCGGACGATCTCGACCTGCTCGTCCGCGCCGAGCGGCTCGAACAGGGTGCGCTGCACGCGGACCACGCCTCCGGTGGCCTCGCGCACCGCCTGGGCCCCGCTCTGCGACAGAGCGAGGAGTTTGCGCCGGCCGTCGGCCGGGTCGCGCCTTCTCAGCACCAGGCCGCGGCGGACCAGCCGCGCGACCATCTCGGCCATCGTGGCCTTGTCCAGCGAGGCTCGCTCGCCGACCGTGCGCTGGTCAGCGCCCGGTTCCAGGGCGAGGACCAGCAGGACGGCGAACTGCGGAGCCGTGAGATCGGCCCCGACGTGTTCGGACCACAGTCGCGTGTGGACCTGCTGTGCAACGCGGATGAGGTGTCCGGGCGACTGCTGCAGTCGCGCGGACACGCGGGTCGTCGGGATCTCCCCCAGCACCATGTATCCGTCCCGATGTCACACCCGGTGTGTGTGGGACACCCGGGTGGGGCAGTAACGGCGAGTGGGCGTCCCGCTATGAGGGAGGGCGCTCCAGCCGTGCAGCCGGTGGCTGCTGGCGGACACTATACAAACGGCGGGCCCTCGCTGGCAGGCAGGGGCGGATAGTAGACGCAGGTTCGGCAACATTGGCATATTTACGCGCCGCCACGCCTTCTCGGTAACCCGTTCTCAGCAGAAAGCCGACCGGTCGGTCCTTACCCACCGTCACCTGCGCGTCTCCGCCCTGGTAGCCCTCCCTACTCGCCGGTAGGGTGTGGCCACCGTCACCCGGGGCCCCCGTTCCCTGGGAACTTCCTGAGAGAGACGAGAGCGAGCATGACCGAGCAGAGCACCCCCCGGGTCGCCGTCGTCACCGGTGCCGCACGCGGCCTGGGCGCCGCCACCGCCGTCCGGCTGGCCGCCGACGGCTACGCGGTCGCCGTCCTCGACCTGGACGAGGCGGCCGGCAAGGACACCGTCGACCGGATCACCGCCGCGGGCGGGCGGGCCGTCGCCGTCGGCGCCGACGTCTCGGACGCCGGGCAGGTCCAGGCCGCCGTGGACCGCGTCGTGGCCGAGCTCGGCGCCCCCGTCGTCCTGGTCAACAACGCGGGCGTCCTGCGCGACAACCTGCTCTTCAAGATGTCCGAGTCCGACTGGGACACGGTCATGAACGTCCACCTGCGCGGCGCCTTCCTGATGACCCGCGCGGTGCAGAAGCACATGGTCGACGCCGGCTTCGGCCGCATCGTGAACCTGTCCTCCTCCTCCGCACAGGGCAACCGCGGCCAGGCCAACTACTCGGCCGCCAAGGCGGGCCTGCAGGGCTTCACCAAGACTTTGGCCATCGAGCTCGGCAAGTTCGGCATCACCGCCAACGCCGTCGCCCCCGGCTTCATCGCCACGGACATGACCGCAGCCACCGCCGCCCGGGTCGGCATGGACTTCGAAGACTTCAAGCGGGCCGCAGCCTCACAGATCCCGGTCCAGCGGGTCGGTCTGCCTGAGGACGTGGCCCACACCATCTCCTTCCTCGCGAGCGAGGGCGCCGGCTTCGTCTCCGGTCAGGTGATCTACGTCGCGGGCGGCCCCCTCGACTGACCCCTCGGCTGAGCACGGAACCTACACAGGGTGACCACGGGGCGGGCGGCCGGGCGGACCGGCCGGCCGCCCCGTACTTTTTACCGAGCCTTTTGAAGGATGATTCGAACACCACACGGACTTTCGACCGGGGATTAGCGGAAATCACTCCCCCGACCACCACCCGTCGACCGGATTGTCGATTTCCCGGGAAAATGACAATTCCCTCCGGAATGGCACCGGACGGATCGGTAAGGTCACCCCCGTGCAAGCCCCGAGTACCCCCCGGCAATTCCCGAACCAGCGCCCGGAGAACACCCCCGGCCGCCCCGGACGGCCGGCCCCGGACCGGCCCGCGCACCCGGCCGCGGACCACCACGCGCACCCCGGCCCGGCCGCCGCCGAGCCCGGCTGGCCCCCGATGAGCCGCCGCCGCGCCCTCCTGCTCCTCGCCACCTGCGCCGGCTACCTGCTGGTACTGGCCGGTGTACTCCTCAACACCGCCCTGGTCGACCTCGACTGGTCGGTGCGCCTCCTGCGCCCCTACGAGCGCTGGCCCAGCCTGGAGCCGCTGCTCGACACCTGGGTGGTCGCCGGCCAGCGCGGCCCCTCCGCGATCGCCGCCTTCGCCTGGCTCGCCTGGCGCGCCCACCGGCTCGCCCGCCTGCGCCCGCTCCTGGTGATGGGCATCGCCCTGCTGTTGCTCAACGTCACCGTCGGCGCGGTCAAGATCGTCACCGGCCGGCTCGGGCCGCACTACGCCCAGTACGTCGGCTCCCCCGAGCTCTTCTCCGGCGGCACGATCTTCCCCTCCGGCCACACCGCCAACGCGGTCGTCACGTGGGGCGTGCTCGCCTACCTCGCCGTCCGCTGGCGCCGCCTCGGCGCGCTGATCGCCGCCGCCACCGCCTGCTCGATCGGCCTGACCACCGTCTATCTCGGCACCCACTGGGTCACCGACGTCCTGGCCGGCTGGGCCGCCGGACTGCTGGTGCTGCTCTCGCTCCCCCTGCTGGAACCGCTGGTCACCACGATCGAGCAGTGGATCACCGGGCGCCGGAGCCGACGGACCTCCTGAACGAAGGCCGATCCCCGGAAAGGCCAGTCCCCTGAAGGCCCGGTCAACCACCCGCAGCAGGCGTCACCCCTCCCAGCTACGCTCCACCACCCCGTCGCGCACCGCGAGGTTGAGCCGCCCCTCCCGGTACTCCATGGTGATCATCGCGTCCGGTTCCAGCACCCGGACCGACGCCCAGCCGTGCCGCCTGGCCAGCTCCCGCGCCCGCTCGATCCGCAGTCCCGCGTAGCCCTCGGCGTCCCCCGCCGGCCCGTCCCAGGCCCGGCCCGCGCCCCCCGGATCCGCGCCGCCGCCCCCCGGTCCCGCCCCGCCCGATCCCGTCATCGCCCCTCCCCGGCCCGTCCCTCGGACGTACGCTGGAATCGTAGCCCGCACCCGCACGGCCGGGAGGTGAACGGGCATGCGCACCACGGCCCCACGACGCTGGCGCAGCGGCACCGAACCCTCGACCGCCCGCAGCGACCTCAAGCTCCGCTACCTGCTGTCGCTCACCTTCACGCCGCTGTTCGCCCTGGCGACCGTGGCCTTCGCCGTGTGGGCGGCCAACTCCCCGTCGTACGGGGCCCCGAGCAGCGGCACCCTCACCGGCTTCGCGGTCGTGATGGGCCTGCTCACCCTGTTCGCCGCCGTCGATCTCGTCGTGGTCATCCGGCGCCGCCGGACCGAGCTCTGACGCGGTGTCTCCCCCGGAGCGGGGGGTGGGCCCCGCCCA
>NZ_JBFBDY010000035.1:23552-28374 GCF_040683475.1 Kitasatospora sp. NPDC093558
GGGGTGTGGGGCGGTCCACCGCTGTCCGCGCCGTTCGATCTGGTGGTTGACTGGGGGCCCCGCGGCCCGGAGTTCTGACGGGGTCCGCCCCTCGGAGTGGGAAGTCGGCCCGTCCGACTTCCCGCTCCACAGGCCCGGCGCCACAGGCCCGGCACCCCACGCACAGCACCCCTCAGCGGTTGCCGACCGCCTGCTTCACCAGCGTCCGCCCGAAGTCCCACATCAGCCCGCTCCCCCGGTGGGCGTCGTCCATGACGTCGGTGAAGGCCGTGACGAAGCGGTCCACGTCCCGCTCGGTGATGATCAGCGGCGGGATCAGCTTGATCACCTCCAGGTGGTCCCCGGACACCTGGGTCAGGATCCGGTGGCGCTGGAGCAGCGGCACGACCACCATCTGGGCGAACAGCCCCTTGCGGGCCGCCTGGAGCGCGGTCCACCCGGTGCGCAGCTTGAGCGACTTGGGCCGGCCGAACTCGATGCCGATCATCAGCCCCTTGCCGCGCACCTCGGCCAGCAGCTCGTACGTTTCGACGAGCGCGGCGAGCCGCTCGCGGAAGTGGTCGCCCACCACGCGGGCGTTCTCGACCACCTTCTCGTCGCGCATGACCTCCAGGGTCGCGAGCGCGGCCGCCATCGCCTGGGCGTTGGAGCCGAAGCTGGCCGAGTGCACGAGCACCCGGTCCATCGAGGAGTACACCTTCTCGAAGATCCAGCCCTTGCCGAGCGTCGCCCCGACGGGCACGTAACCGCCGGAGAGCGCCTTGGCCGCGCACACCAGGTCGGGCAGCACGCCCTCCTCGTACTGGTAGGCGAAGAACTCGCCGGTGCGGCCGATCCCGGTCTGCACCTCGTCGCAGATCAGCAGCGCCTTGTGCTCGTGCAGCAGGTCCTGGGCCGCGCGCAGCCAGCCGGGCGGCGGCGCCAGGACGCCCTTGCCCTGGATCGGCTCGACGATCAGCGCCGCGACGTCGCCGCGCTTGAGCTCCTTGGCCAGCGCGCCGAGGTCGCCGAGCGGGATGGCGGTGTCGGGCAGCAGCGGCTCGAAGCCCTTGCGGAAGCCGCTCTCGCCGTTGACGGAGAGCGAACCGGCGGTCAGCCCGTGGAAGGCGTGGTCGGCGTAGAGGATCCGCTTGCGGCCGGTGGCGTAGCGGGCGAACTTGAGCGCGGTCTCGACCGCCTCGGTCCCGCTGTTGCCGAAGAACACCCGGTCCAGCCCGGGCGCGTACGAGAGCAGCCGCTCGGCGAGCAGTCCGGGCAGCGGCGAGCAGTCGAAGCGGACGAGGTCGGGCAGGTCGAGGTCCATGACCTGCTGGATCGCCGAGCGCACGACGGGGTGGTGGCGGCCGAGGGCGAAGATGCCGAAGCCGGCCAGCATGTCGAGGTACTCGTTGCCCTCGGCGTCGTAGAAGTACGGGCCCTGCGCGCGCTCGTAGTACTTGTCGAAGCCGATGGTGTGGAGCATCCGCGGCAGCTGCGGGTTGAGGTAGCGGCCGTGCAGCTCGTACCGCTCGCCGCCGCGCTCGGCGAGGAGCGCGGCGAGGTCGAAGCGGCCGTCGGTCGGGGCGGGGTCAGCCGGCATGGCGCGGTTTCGCTCCTCGGGTCGGTAGCAGGTTCTTGGCGAAGACGGCGGTCTGGGCCGCGACCCCGGTGCCGGTCAGCCCGGCCTCCTCCAGGATCTCGCCGCGGGCGGCGTGGCCGAGGAACTCCTGGGGCAGGCCGAGCACCCGCACCGGGACGTCGACGTCGGCGTCGCGCAGCGCCTGGGCGACGGCGGCGCCGACGCCGCCGGTGCGCCCGTTGTCCTCGACGGTGACCACCAGCCGGTGGGCGGCGGCGAGTGCGGGCAGCGCCGGGTCGACGGGCTTGACCCAGCGCGGGTCGACGACGGTCGCGGCGAAGCCTTCGGCGATCAGCAGCCGGGCGGCGTCCAGGCAGGCGGGCGCGGTGGTGCCGACGGCGACCAGGAGGATCTCGGGCAGGTCGCCCGTGCGCAGCAGGACGTCCACGCCGCCGATCCGTTCGACGGCCGGGACAGCGGGCCCGATGGTCGCCTTGGGGAAGCGCACGACGGTGGGGGCGTCGGCGACGTCGACGGCCTCGCGCAGCTGGGCGCGCAGCTGGTCGGCGTCGCGCGGGGCGGCGAGCCGCAGGCCGGGCACGACCTGGAGGATCGACATGTCCCACATGCCGTTGTGCGAGGCGCCGTCGGGCCCGGTCACCCCGGAGCGGTCGAGGACGAAGGTGACGCCGAGCCGGTGCAGGGCGACGTCCATCAGCACCTGGTCGAAGGCGCGGTTGAGGAAGGTCGCGTAGACGGCGACGACGGGGTGCAGGCCGCCGGTGGCGAGCCCGGCCGCGCTGGTCACGGCGTGCTGCTCGGCGATGCCGACGTCGAAGGTGCGTTCGGGGTGGGCCTTGGCGAACCGTTCCAGCCCGACCGGCTGGAGCATCGCGGCGGTGATCGCGACGACGTCGGGCCGCTCGGCGCCGAGCGCGGCCATCTCGTCGCCGAACACCGAGGTCCACGAGACCCCGGCGCTGGGCGAGATGGGCAGGCAGGTGTAGGGGTCGATCGGGTTGACGGCGTGGAAGCGGTCGGCCTCGTCCTGCTCGGCGGGCCGGTAGCCGCGCCCCTTGACGGTCAGGCAGTGCACGATGACCGGCCCGCCGAAGCCGCGGGCCTGGCGCAGCGCCTGCTCGACGGCGCCGAGGTCGTGGCCGTCGATCGGGCCGAGGTACTTGAGGCCGAGGTCCTCGAACATGCCCTGCGGGGCGAAGGCGTCCTTGAAGCCCTTCTTGGCGCCGTGCAGCGCGTCGAAGATCGGCTGGCCGACCAGCGGGGTGCGCTGCAGCGCCTCCTTGCCGAGGGCGAGGAAGCGTTCGTAGCCCTGGGTGGTGCGCAGGGTGGCGAGGTGGTGGGCGAGGCCGCCGATGGTCTTCGCGTAGGAGCGTTCGTTGTCGTTGACGACGATGACGAGCGGCCGGTCCTTGGCGTCGGCGATGTTGTTGAGCGCCTCCCACGCGAGCCCGCCGGTGAGCGCGCCGTCGCCGATGACGGCGACGGTGTGCCGGTCGTGCTGGCCGAGCAGCTGGGCGGCCTTGGCGAGGCCGTCGGCGTAGGAGAGGGCGGTGGAGGCGTGCGAGTTCTCGACGAGGTCGTGCTCGGACTCGGTGCGCGACGGGTAGCCGGACAGGCCGCCCTTCATCCGCAGCCGGGTGAAGTCCTGGCGCCCGGTGAGGAGTTTGTGGACGTAGCTCTGGTGTCCGGTGTCGAAGACGATCCGGTCGTACGGGGAGTCGAAGACCCGGTGCAGGGCGATGGTCAGCTCCACCACGCCGAGGTTCGGGCCGAGGTGCCCGCCGGTCCGGGTGACGGCGTCGATCAGGAAGTCGCGGATCTCGTCGGCGAGCAGCGGCAGTTCGGCCGCGGGGAGCTTGCGCAGGTCGGCCGGCGACGTGACGCTGGAGAGCAGTGACATGGGTACACCTCACGACTCGATGGTGCGGTGGTGCCTTCGCCCCCGAGGGGCGGGACCGGCCCGGGCACAGCGCCCGAGCCGGTCGGGTGAAGCGGTCGGCCCTGCCGAAGCGGGCCCGGTCAGCGGCCGCGGTTGGCGCTGACGGTCTCGGTGATCGCGCGCAGTGACTCCTTGAGCGAGCCCATGGTGGCGAGCACCGCCGTCGGCTCGTAGCCGCAGTGGGCCATGCAGTTCTCGCAGCGCGGGTCCTTGCCGCGGCCGTACTTGCTCCAGTCGGTCTTCTCGACGAGCTCGCGGTAGGTGGGCACGTAGCCGTCGGCCATCAGGTAGCAGGGCCGCTGCCAGCCGAAGAGCGAGTAGTTGGGGATGCCCCACGGCGTGCACTCGAAGTCCTTCTTGCCCTCCAGGAAGTCGAGGAAGAGCGGACTGTGGTTGAGCCGCCAGCGCGAGCGGTTGCCGTCGGCGAAGGCCTTGCGGAACAGCTCGCGGGTCTGGGTGACGCCGAGGAAGTGCTCCTGGTCGGGGGCCTTCTCGTAGGCGTAGGCCGGGGAGATCATCATCTCGTCGACCTTGAGCTCGTCGTTGAGGAAGTCCAGCACCTCGATGACGGTCTGCGGGGTGTCGGTGTTGAAGAAGGTGCTGTTGGTGGTGACCCGGAAGCCGCGCCGCTTGGCCTCCTTGATCGCGGCCACCGCCTCGTCGAAGGTGCCCTCCTTGGCCACCGACTCGTCGTGCCGCTCGCGCATGCCGTCGATGTGCACGGCGAAGGTGAAGTACGGCGAGGGCCGGAACTTGTCGATCTTCTTGCGCAGCAGCAGCGCGTTGGTGCACAGGAAGACGTACTTGCGGCGCTCCACCAGCTGCCGGACGATCTCGTCGATCTGCGGGTGCATCAGCGGCTCGCCGCCGGCGATCGAGACCATCGGCGCCCCCGACTCCAGCACCGCGCCGACCGCCTGCGCGACCGGCATCCGCTGCTTCAGCACGCCCGCCGGGTGCTGGATCTTGCCGCAGCCCTCGCACGCGAGGTTGCACGCGAACAGCGGCTCCAGCTCGACGATCAGCGGGAACTTGTCCCGCCGCTTGAGCAGCTTCTGCTGCATGAGGTAGGTGCCGACCCGCACGGTCTGGCGCAACGGCATGGCCATGGCTAGCTCGCCTCCTGGGGGAGCGTCGAGGATGTGGGGTGGTGCGGTTCTCTGCGGTCGGGCAGTTCCTGCCGGTACCAGTCGACGAGGGCGGGGACGGTCGCGCGCAGGGTCCGCCAGGCGCGCACTCCCGCGGGGAGCGTTCCGGGCCGCAACAGCTCCCGCTCGGGGGTGTCCACGACCACCCGCAGGACG
>NZ_JBFBDY010000036.1:0-28105 GCF_040683475.1 Kitasatospora sp. NPDC093558
CTGGAGACCGTCGCCCCGGACCGCACCGGCCGGGCCGGCGCCGTCGTGGTGCGCGGCAGCGTGCACTGGCTGACCCACCGCGAGGGCCCGGCCCGGGTGCTGGACGAGACGCCGGGCGTGCGCGGCCGGCTGGCCCGCGTGGTGCCGGGCGAGGACGGCGCGCAGGGCGTGCTGTGGGTGTCGGACGCCGGCGGCGAGGACGGGCTGGAGTTCGCCCCCGCCGTGCACGGCGCCGAGCGCCGCCGGCTGGCCGCCGGGCAACTCGGCCGGGTCAACTCGCTGGTCGTCTCCCCGGACGGCAAGCAGGCGGCGCTCGGCGTGCACGACGGCCGGGTGCTGCTGGTGACGCTCGCCGACGGCGCCGTGCACGAGCTGGCCCGCAGCACCGACGGCGAGGTCAGCGGCCTGGTGTTCAGCCCGGACTCCGCGTGGCTGGCCTGGTCGCGCCCGGTGCCGGGCACCGGGGCGTGGTCGCTGCGCCAGATCGTGCTGGCGAACCTGGCCACCCGGACGGTCGGCGAGGTCACCCAGCAGCGCTTCGTCGACACCGCGCCGGCCTTCACCGCGGACGGCCGCTACCTGGCCTTCCTGTCGGTGCGCAACTTCGACCCGGTGTACGACTCGCACGTCTTCGACCTGTCCTTCCCCAACGGCTGCCGCCCGTACCTGATCACGCTGGCCGCCGACACGCCGTCCCCGTTCGGCCCGCAGCGGGCCGGGCGCCCGCTCGGCGGGGAGGAGGACGAGCCGCGCGGCAAGAAGGCGGACGGCGAGGAGGGCGGCGCCGACGCCGCGCCGGTGACCAGGGTCGACCTGGACGGCATCGCCGACCGGATCGTCCCCTTCCCGGTGGAGGGCGGCCGGTTCGGCACGCTCAAGGCGGGCAAGGACGGCGTCCTGTGGACGCGCCTGCCGCTGCTCGGCGAACTCGGTGACGAGGCGGCCTCGCTGGAGGCCGAGCGGCCCCGGGCCACGCTGGAGCGCTTCGACCTGAAGAAGCGCCGGGTCGAGCAACTCGTGCACGGCCTCGACTGGTTCGCGGTCAGCGGGGACGGCACCCGGCTGGCGGTCGTGGACGAGGGCGAGCTGCGGATCGTCCCGGCCGACCACAAGGCGGGCGGCGACGACGACGAGACGACCGTCGACCTCGCCCGGCTGCGGGTGACGGTCGACCCGGCCGCCGAGTGGCGCCAGATGTACGCCGAGAACGGCCGGCTGATGCGCGACAACTTCTGGCGCCCGGACCTCTCCGGCGTCGACTGGGACGGCGTCCTGGAGCGCTACCGCCCGCTGGTCGAGCGGGTCGGCTCGCACGACGACCTGGTCGACCTCCTCTGGGAGGTGCACGGCGAACTCGCCACCTCGCACGCCTACGTCATGCCGTACGGCCTGCACACCGAGCCCGCGCGCCGCCAGGGCCTGCTCGGCGCCGACCTCGTCAAGGACGGGGACCTCTGGCGGATCGCCCGGATCCTGCCCGGCGAGTCCTCCGACCCGCGGGCCCGCTCGCCGCTCGCCGCGCCCGGCGCCGCGATCCGCCCCGGGGACGCCGTCCTCGCCGTCAACGGCCGCCCGGTGGACCCGGTCACCGGCCCGGCGCCGCTGCTGGCCGGCACCGCCGGGCAGCCCGTCGAGCTCACCGTGGCCGGCAAGGACGGCACCGACCAGCGCCATCCGGTGGTCGTCCCGCTGGCCGACGAGGAGCCGCTGCGCTACCACGACTGGGTGGCCGGGCGCCGCGCCGAGACCCGCGAACTGTCCGGCGGGCGGCTCGGCTACCTGCACATCCCGGACATGCAGAGCGCCGGCTGGGCGCAGCTGCACCGCGACCTGCGCTCGGAGATGGCGAAGGAGGGCGTGATCGTCGACATCCGGGAGAACCGGGGCGGCCACACCTCGCAGCTGGTGATCGAGAAGCTGGCCCGCCGGATCGTCGGCTGGAACGTCGCCCGGGACCTCACCAGTGCGCAGCCCTACCCCGGCGACGCCCCGCGCGGGCCGGTCGTCGCGCTCGCCAACGAGTACTCCGGCTCGGACGGCGACATCGTCAACGCCGCGATCCAGGCGCTCGGGATCGGCCCGGTGGTCGGCACCCGGACGTGGGGCGGGGTGATCGGCATCGACAGCCGCTACCACCTGGTCGACGGCACCCTGGTCACTCAGCCCAAGTACTCGTTCTGGCTGGAGAACTACGGCTGGGGCGTGGAGAACCACGGCGTCGACCCGGACGTCGAGGTGCCGATCGCGCCGCACGAGTGGGCCGCGGGCGAGGACCCGCAGCTGGCCGCCGGCGTGCGCATCGCGCTGGCGGCGCTCGCCGAGACCCCGGCCCGGACGGCGCCGCCGCTGCCCTGGGAGTAGGGGAGTTCGGAGCAGGAAGTCGGGCGGGCCGACTTCCTGCTCCGGGCGGTGAGTAGGATGCGGGGCTGATCTTGCTCGACAGCTCTACGGGGGAGCACATGGCACAGGGCTATCCGCCGCCGCAGCAGTACGGCCAGAACCCTTACGCACAGCCGCAGTCGCCGCCGCAGGCGTACCCGGTACAGGGGTATCCGCCGCAGGGGTATCCGGCGAATCCGTACGGGCAGCAGCCGCCGGCGCCGCAGCAGTACCAGCAACCGCAGCAACCGCAGCAGCCGTACCAGCAGCCGCCGCAGCAGTACGGGCAGAATCCGTACCCGGCCCACGGGCAGAACCCGTACCCGGCCCACGGGCAGAACCCGTACCCGGCCCACGGACAGCCGGCCCAACAGCCGCAGGTCGCACAGCCGCAGGCCGCGCAGCCGTACGCCGCCCACGGGCAGGGGTTCGACGCCGCCACCGCGGCGCCCACGCCGCCGGAGACCAGCAACTACCGTCGTTTTCCGGCCATCCTGATCGACTTCCTGGTCGCCGTCGGCCCGGCCGTCGCCGTGGCCGACAAGGCCGGCCACGTGAGCAAGAGCGGCATCCCGTGGATCGTGGGCCTGCTGGGCACCGGTCTCGTCCTGTCGTTCGTCAACCAGGTGCTGCTCACCCGCCTGACCGGCTTCAGCGTCGGCAAGGGCGTCATGGCGCTGCGGGTGATCCGCCGCAAGCGCGTCATGCACCCCAACACCTGGCGGCTGACCCGGCGTTGGCTGATCGGCTTCGTCGTCCTGCTGATCAGCTGGCTCACCGAGGAGTTCGAGGGCGAGGGGGACATCGTCGGCGTGCGGATCGTGCGCTGGAAGCACCTGCGGGAGTACGAGCAGGCCACCGGGCGGCTCGGCTAGGCTGCGCCCGTACGGCCCCAGACCGGATGAAGCACGATTTCGAGGAGAAGCCGATGGCCGGCGAGCCGCAGTCCGACTGCCTGTTCTGCAAGATCGTGGCGGGCGAGATCCCGGCCACGGTGGTGCGCAAGACCGAGCGCGTCCTCGCCTTCCGCGACATCGCTCCGAAGGCGCCCGTGCACGTCCTGGTCATCCCGCACGTGCACTACCCGAACGCGGCCGAGCTGGCCGCCGCCGAGCCGGAGATCGCCGGCGAACTCCTCGCCGAGGCGGGCCTGGTGGCCAAGGACGAGGGCCTCCAGGACTACCGTCTGATCTTCAACACCGGCGCCGGTGCGGGGCAGACCATCTTCCACGCCCACGTGCACCTGCTCGGCGGCAAGCCCATGACCGAGAGCATGGTCTGACCTACGTGTCGCAGCGCGAACTCGTCGTCCTCGGCACCGCCAGCCAGGTGCCCACCCGGCACCGCAACCACAACGGCTACCTCCTGCGCTGGGACGGCGAGGGACTGCTGTTCGACCCCGGCGAGGGCACCCAGCGGCAGATGCTGCACGCCGGGGTCACGGCCACCCAGATCACCCGGATCGCCGTGACCCACTTCCACGGCGACCACTGCCTGGGCCTCGCCGGGGTGATCCAGCGGATCAACCTGGACCGCGTCCCGCACCCGGTCGACGTCTACTTCCCGGCCTCCGGCGAGGTCTACTTCGAGCGGCTGCGGCACGCCACCGCCTACCACGAGACGGCGGTGCTGCGCCCGCGCCCGATCGACGAGCCCGGCCCGCTGCCCGCGCCCGGCGCCCGCTTCGCGCTGGACGCCGTGCGCCTCTCGCACCCGGTGGAGTCGTTCGGCTACCGGCTGTCCGAGCCGGACGGCCGCCGGCTGGTGCCCGAACGGCTCGCCGCGCTCGGCGTGCGCGGCCCGGCGGTCGGCCGGCTGCAGCACGAGGGCGCGATCGAGGCGGACGGCCGGACGGTCACCCTGGACGAGGTCAGTGAACCCCGGCCGGGACAGACCTTCGCGTTCGTCATGGACACCCGGCTCTGCGACGGCGTCCACGAACTGGCCGAGGGCGCCGACCTGCTGGTCGTCGAGTCCACCTTCACCGACGCCGACGCCCACCTCGCCGAGGACCACGGCCACCTCACCGCCGGGCAGGCCGCCAAGGCCGCCGCCGAGGCCGGCGTGCGCACCCTCGTGCTGACCCACTTCTCCCAGCGCTACCCCGACCTCGGCCAGCACCTGGCCGACGCCCGCAAGCACTTCGACGGCGAGCTGGTGCTCGCCGCCGACCTCGCCCGGGTGCCGGTCCCGCCGCGGCGGCAGCCCTGAGCGCTCGCGGAACCCTCGCCGACGCCGGTCCTACGGAAAAGGGCTCGCGCCGTCCCCCGATCTGCCGCAGCATCGTCGGGTGCGGCCCCGCCGCCCGCCGCGGCGATCACGCCCGCGGCGTACCCTGGTGCCCCGGAGACACCGAGCGGCACACGACACCACGGATGGGATGAGGCAGGCCCCAGCGCCGACCTATGAGTGACACATCGCAGACCCGTACCAACGGACAGTCGCGCCCCGAACCGGCCGACGACGGCCGCGTCAGCGCCCGGATCGTCATCCCCGAGAAGCACCCGATGGTCACCCTGCTCGGCACGGCGGACTCGCTGCTGCGCGTGATCGAGCACGGCTTCCCCGCCGCCGACATCCACGTCCGCGGCAACGAGGTCACCGCCACCGGGACGCGCGCCGAGGTCGACCTCGTGCAGAAGCTCTTCACCGAGATGATGCTGGTGCTGCGCACCGGCCAGCCCCTCACGGAGGACGCCGTGGAGCGCTCGATCGCCATGCTCCGCAGCCAGGAGGAGGACCCGGACTCCCCGGCCCCGTCGCAGGTGTTCACCGCGAACATCCTGTCCAACCGGGGTCGCACGATCCGCCCCAAGACCCTCAACCAGCAGCGCTACGTCGACGCGATCGACAAGCACACGATCACCTTCGGGCTCGGCCCGGCCGGTACCGGCAAGACCTACCTGGCGATGGCCAAGGCCGTCCAGGCCCTGCAGGCCAAGGAGGTCAACCGGATCATCCTGACCCGCCCGGCGGTCGAGGCGGGCGAGCGGCTGGGCTTCCTGCCCGGCACCCTCTACGAGAAGATCGACCCGTACCTGCGCCCGCTGTACGACGCGCTGCACGACATGATCGACCCGGACTCCATCCCGCGCCTGATGGCGGCCGGCACCATCGAGGTCGCCCCGCTCGCCTACATGCGCGGCCGCACCCTCAACGACGCCTTCATCATCCTCGACGAGGCCCAGAACACCTCGCCCGAGCAGATCAAGATGTTCCTCACCCGCCTCGGGTTCAACTCCCGGGTCGTCGTCACCGGTGACACCACCCAGATCGACCTCCCGAGCGGCACCCGCAGCGGCCTCAAGGTCGTCCAGGAGATCCTGGCCGACGTGCCCGACATCCACTTCTCCGTTCTCACCAGCACCGACGTGGTCCGCCACAAGCTGGTCGGCCGGATCGTGGACGCGTACGAACGCTGGGACGCCCGGCAGGAGGCCGAGGAGAACGCCCCGGCCGCCCGCAAGCCCGCCCAGCGGCGCCCGGTCGGCAAGACCACGGCGCCCCGCGCACCCCGCCAGTCCCATCGCACCGAAAGCTGAGCGAACAGCCCGTCATGTCGATCGACATCGCCAACGAGTCCGGTTGGGACGCCGACGAGGAAGCCATCCTCGACGTCGCCCGCTTCGCCCTGGAGAAGATGCGGATCCACCCGCAGTCCGAACTGTCCGTGATCCTGGTGGACGGCGCGGCGATGGAGGAGCTGCACATCCAGTGGATGGACCTCCCCGGGCCCACCGACGTGATGTCCTTCCCCATGGACGAGCTGCGCCCCGGCAAGGAGGGCGAGGAGCTGCCGCAGGGCCTGCTCGGGGACATCGTGCTCTGCCCCGAGGTCGCCGAGCAGCAGGGCAAGGCGGCCCCGTCCAAGCACTCGATGGACGAGGAGCTCCAGCTGCTCACCGTCCACGGCGTGCTGCACGTCCTCGGCTACGACCACGAGGAGCCCGAGGAGGAGGAAGAGATGTTCGCCCTCCAGAAGCGGATCCTCGACGACTGGCGGGCCGGTCGCGGGCTCGGCGGCATCTCGCCGGCCCCCACCACCCACTGAGCGCGGGGCCCGAACTCCCGTGAGTGGTGAGAGTACGAGCTTCATCCTCGGCGCCGTGCTGCTCGTCGTGCTCGGCTGGCTGGCCGCGTGCGCCGAGGCGGGCATCTCCCGGGTCTCCCGGTTCCGGGCCGAGGAGGCCGTCCGCTCCGGGCGGCGCGGCTCGGCCCGGCTGCTGACCGTCGCCTCCGACCCGATCCGCTACCTCAACCTGGCCACCCTGATCCGGGTCGCCAGCGAGATGGCGGCGGCCGTCCTGGTCACCGTGGTGTGCGTGCGCAACGTGGCCCCGACCTGGCAGGCCGTGCTGCTCGCGTTCGGCGTGATGGTGCTGGTGTCGTTCGTCGCGGTGGGCGTCTCGCCGCGCACGATCGGGCGCCAGCACCCGCTGACCACGGCGACCGCGGCCTCCTTCGTGCTGCTGCCGCTGGCCGCCGTGCTCGGCCCGATCCCGCGGCTGCTGATCCTGCTCGGCAACGCGCTCACCCCGGGCAAGGGCTACCGCGAGGGGCCGTTCGCCTCCGAGGCGGAGCTGCGCGCCCTCGTCGACCTGGCCGAGAAGGACGACCTGATCGAGGACGAGGAGCGCCGCATGGTGCACTCGGTCTTCGAGCTGGGCGACACCATCGTCCGCGAGGTGATGGTGCCGCGCACCGACCTGGTGATGATCGAGCGGCACAAGACCGTCCGCCAGGCGCTCACGCTGGCGCTGCGCTCGGGCTTCTCGCGCATCCCGGTGGTCGGCGACAACGAGGACGACGTCGTCGGCATCGTCTACCTCAAGGACCTCGTCCGGCGCACCCACATCAACCGGGAGGCCGAGTCAGAGGAGGTCGGCGCGGTGATGCGCCCGGCCGTCTTCGTCCCCGACTCCAAGCCGGCCGGCGACCTGCTGCGCGAGATGCAGCAGCGCCGCTCGCACGTGGCGATCGTGATCGACGAGTACGGCGGCACGGCCGGCCTGGTGACCATCGAGGACGTCCTGGAGGAGATCGTCGGCGAGATCACCGACGAGTACGACCGGGAGATCGCGCCGGTGGAGGACCTCGGCGACGGCTCCTACCGGATCACCGCCCGCCTGCTGGTCGAGGACCTCGGGGAGCTGTTCGGCATCGAGCTGGAGGACGAGGACGTCGAGACCGTCGGCGGCCTGCTCGCCAAGCACCTCGGCCGCGTCCCGATCCCCGGCTCCGCGTGCGAGATCCCGCTGCCCCAGCTCGCCGACACCGACCTGACGGGCATCCTGCTGACCGCCGAGAGCTCGGCCGGGCGCCGCAACCGGATCGGCTCGATGGTGGCCACTCCGGTGCGACGGTCCGCGGATGCCGAGGCCGAACCCGGCGAGTAGCGGGTGGGCGGTCGCGGGGCGACCATGGAGGGCATGACGCACAAACTTCGCGCGGAGTACGGCCCGCAGGGGGCGGCCGGCGGAGTCAAGTCCTGGCACGTGGTGCGGGACGAGGACCTGTCGACGGCGCTCTGCGGCCGGACCATGCCCGACGACGCCGAGACCCGGCCCGAGCAGGAGTGGGGCACCGGGCTGCGCTGCTGCCAGCAGTGCGGTTCGCTCTACATGCACGAGACGCCGCACATGCAGGGGAGCCATCCCTACAGCTAGGCACAGCGAGTCCATGGCCGAGCTCTGGAGGTCGCCATGAAGCTGCAAGACGAACTGCCGACCGTCGATCGTCGGCTCGCCCTGGTGTGGCGGGTCGGGGCGGGGCTCGGGGGGGTCTTCCTGATCGTGTTCGGGAGTCTGGGGCTGGGCGACCACCCCGGCTTCCTGGCCACCCACGGCGACCGGATCGCCGGGCTGTCGACCAACGGCGCGCTGAGCATCCTGTCCATCGTGGTGGGCGCGATCCTGATAGTCGGCGCGGTGATCGGCGGGAACTTCGCGTCCAACCTCAACATGGTGGCCGGGGTGCTGTTCGTCCTCTCCGGCTTCTACGGACTGACGGTGCTCGGACGGCCGGACGCGAACATCCTCAACTTCCGGATGTCGAACGTGCTGTTCGCGTTCATCTTCGGGACCGTCATCACGACCTTCGGGATGTACGGCCGGGTGAGCAGCCACCTGCCGCACGACAACCCGTTCTGGCGCGAGCGGATCGCGCACGAGGAGCCGCGGCCGGCCGGTGCCGCCAAGACCTTCGTCAAGGTCCTCAACCCGAACCCGGGACCGACCCACCCGGTCGGCCACTGAGCGCCGTCGCAGGCCCCGCGGGCCGGTTGGCGCCTATGCTCGGCGCATGAGTGACATCGTCGAGCTCGACCCCGAAGACAAGAAGATCATCACCCTGGCCCGCTCGGCCCGCGCCCGCAACGGCGTCCCCGAGGGGGCCGCGGTGCGTGACGAGACCGGGCGGACGTACGTGGCCGGGACGGTCGCGCTGGAGTCGCTGCGGCTGAGCGCGCTGCAGACGGCGGTCGCGATGGCGGTGGCCAGCGGGGCGAAGTCGCTGGAGGCGGCGGCCGTGGTGAGCGAGGCGGAGCAGCCGGCCGAGGCCGATCTGGCGGCCGTGCGGGACCTCGGCGGGGCCGGGACGCCGCTGCTGCTGGCCGGCCCGGACGGGACGCTGCGGGTGGCGGTCAAGGCCTCCTGAGGGGCGTTCCCGGGCCTTCCCGGGCCACCGGCACAGCGCTCCTGCCTTCGGCAGATAATCTCACCGGGAGGGGTATCGGTGAGGGGGCTGGGGACATGGGCACGGTGGCGTTCTTCGCCGGGCTGCTGCTGTTCGTGATGGGGATGGGCAAGTGGCAGGAGACCGGTTCGCCCTGGTGGCTCGGGGGCTCGCTGGCCTTCCTCCTGCTGCTGGTCGTCGCCGCGCTGACCTCGCGCGGCGGCGGTTCGAAGGGCTGACCGCGCGGCCGGGTCGGCCCGCTCCCGGTGATCAGGGAGAATGGAGCGCATGAGTGCCCCTTCCTCCCCGTACCGATCCGGATTCGCGTGCTTCGTCGGCCGGCCCAACGCGGGCAAGTCGACCCTGACCAACGCCCTGGTGGGGACGAAGGTCGCGATCACCTCCGACCGCCCGCAGACCACCCGGCACACCGTGCGCGGCATCGTCCACCGCCCGGACGCCCAGCTCGTTCTGGTGGACACCCCCGGTCTACACAAGCCCCGCACCCTGCTCGGCGAGCGCCTCAACGACCTGGTCCGCTCCACCTGGGCCGAGGTCGACGTGATCGGCTTCTGCCTGCCCGCCGACCAGAAGCTCGGCCCCGGCGACAAGTTCATCGCCAAGGAGCTCGCCGAGATCAAGAAGACCCCCAAGGTCGCCATCGTCACCAAGACCGACCTGGTCGACTCCAAGCGCCTGGCCGAGCAGCTCATCGCCATCCACCAGCTCGGCGAGGAACTGGGCATCGAGTGGGCCGAGATCATCCCGGTCTCGGCGGTGGGTGACAAGCAGGTGGAGCTCGTGGCCGAGCTGATCACCAAGCTGCTGCCGGAGGGCATGCCGCTCTACCCGGACGGCGACCTCACCGACGAGCCCGAGCAGATCATGGTCGCCGAACTGATCCGCGAGGCCGCCCTGGAGGGCGTGCGGGACGAGCTGCCGCACTCGCTGGCCGTCGTGGTCGAGGAGATGCTGCCGCGCGAGGGCCGCCCGGCGGACCGTCCGCTGCTGGACATCCATGCGAACGTCTACATCGAGCGGCAGAGCCAGAAGGCGATCGTGATCGGCGCCAAGGGCGCGCGGCTCAAGCACGTCGGCACGACGGCGCGCAAGCACATCGAGGCGCTGCTCGGCACGCCGGTCTTCCTCGACCTGCACGTCAAGGTGGCCAAGGACTGGCAGCGCGACCCGAAGCAGCTGCGCAAGCTGGGCTTCTGACCCGTCCGAGGGGTCAAAATGCCGCGCGGGGGCGGGTGCCCGGGAATGTCCTACGCGCCCTCGCGCAGCACCAGCGACACCAGCTCGCGCTGCGAGTCGGTGAGCTTCGGGTCGGCGCAGTGGACCGTCCGGCCGTCGACGGTGATCTCGTAGTGGAAGCCGTCCGGCACCCCGTACGACGGGGCCCGCAGCCCGCCCGCGACGGCCTCGCGGGCGAGCGCGTGGACGTGCGGGGCGTCCGTACGGTCGGTGGTGTCGAGCTCCGCGCGGCGGACGATTCCCGCGAAGCCGCCGGTCCGGGTCACCTGGATACGCATGGTGTCCATGGTGCTACGTAGGGATGGGTCTTTGCCGGGCTTTTCCCGGACCGTGACCTCAAGCCCGGCTCAACCCGGTCTCAACGGTTCCCAACGACCGTTCCCCGCCTGCGGGTCGGCCGTCAGCCGGGGCTCACGCCCACCTGCGCCCACGAGGCCGTCACGGTGTCCGCGATCGAACCCTGGCCGGGGTAGCGGGCCTTGGCGGCGGCCACGGTGGCCCGGGCGAAGGCGGTGAAGTCGGCGTCGGCGGGCAGCCGGCGGCCGGTCAGCGCGTCGTACCAGATCCGCCCCGCGCACTCCCAGGCCGAGCCGCCGAGCGCGGTGGCCAGCAGGTAGAACGCGTGGTTGGGGATGCCGGAGTTGATGTGCACGCCGCCGTTGTCCTCGGCGGTCTGCACGTAGTCCCGCATGTGCGCGGGCTGCGGGTCCTTGCCGAGCCGGGGGTCGTCGTAGGCGGTGCCGGGCGCCTTCATCGAGCGCAGTGCGACGCCCTGGACGCCGGGGGCGAGCAGGCCGGCGCCGATCAGCCAGTCGGCGTCGGCGGCGCCCTGGCGCAGCGCGTGCTGCTTGACGAGTGAGCCGAAGACGTCGGAGACCGACTCGTTGAGCGCGCCGGGCTGGTCCCGGTACTCCAGGCCGGCGGTGAACTGGGTGACGCCGTGGGTGAGTTCGTGGCCGATGACGTCGATGCAGGCGGTGAAGTCGCCGAAGACCTCGCCGTCGCCGTCGCCGAAGACCATCCGCTGCCCGTTCCAGAACGCGTTGTCGTAGTCCCGGCCGTAGTGCACCGTCGCGTCGAGGCGCAGTCCCCGGTCGTCGATGGAGTGGCGGCCGAAGGCGTCGGCGTACAGGGCGAAGGTGGCGCCGAGGCCGTCGTAGGCGTGGTCGACGGACGGGTCGGCGACCGGGGCCTGGCCCTCGGTGCGCACGGTCCGTCCGGGCAGCCGCCGGCTGTGGCCGGTGTCGGCGATCACCCGGCTGAGCCCGGCGGCGCCCGGGGCGGGCGGGGGAGTGGCGAGGCGGGCCGAGCGGTGGTCGGCGTCGAGGAGGAGGGAGCGGGCGGCGGGCTCGTGACCGGCCTCGGCGAGGCGGTCCAGGACGTACGGCGGAACGATGGTGCACAGCGGCGGCGCAGCAGTCATGTGGCCCAGAGTGAGGCTTCGATGACCGGTTGTCACCGGCGCGGACGCAAGCGGAGGCGCCGGTGCCGCCGTCTCAAGGAGTGGGAAGGTTGCCCGGATCACTTCGGGGGTGCGCGTGTCTCGGTTACGCTGGGGATCATCATGCGCAACGGGCTGCTTCTTCTTAGCTGCCGCGTCGAGGGCCTGTAGTCCACTGGGGCCGGCTCCCTCGCCGCGGGGATCGAGCTGTGCGCGTCATCGGACGGTCCAACGGCGGACCGTGAGCGGCAGCAGGCCGGCCAGTCGGTGTTTTCCCCCCTTCACAGGACCCGACAAGCCCCGCACCCACAGGAAGCCGAGAGCCGTTCCATGACCGAGCAGACCTCCGCCGCGCCCATCCCCGCCGGCCGGGCCTTCGTCGACCGCCCCACCCCGATCACCGCCGCCAGCGTGCGCCAGCAGCCGTCCGGCATGCGCCACGGGCGCTACCTGCCGTTCGGCACGGTCGACCTGGCCGACCGCACGTGGCCGAACAAGGTGATCACCAAGGCGCCGCGCTGGCTGTCCACCGACCTGCGGGACGGCAACCAGGCGCTGATCGACCCGATGTCGCCGGCCCGCAAGCGCAAGATGTTCGACCTGCTGGTGGCCATGGGCTACAAGGAGATCGAGGTCGGCTTCCCGTCCTCCGGGGCCACCGACCACGCCTTCGTACGGTCGCTGATCGAGGAGGGGGCGATCCCCGAGGACGTCACCATCTCGGTGCTGACGCAGGCCCGCGAGGAGCTGATCGAGAAGACCGTCGAGTCGCTGGTCGGCGCCCCGCGCGCGACCGTCCACCTGTACAACGCGACCGCGCCGCTGTTCCGCCGGGTGGTGTTCCGCAACGACATGGCGGCCACCAAGGCGATCGCCACCGAGGGCACCCGGCTGGTGATGGAGTACGCGGAGAAGCTGCTGGGCGAGGACACCGTCTTCGGCTACCAGTACTCCCCGGAGATCTTCGTCGACACCGAGCTGGACTTCGCGCTGGAGGTCTGCGAGGCGGTCATGGACGTCTGGCAGCCGGGCGCGGGCCGCGAGATCATCCTGAACCTGCCGGCCACCATCGAGCGGGCCACCCCGAACGTCCAGGCCGACCAGTTCGAGTGGATGTCGCGCAACCTGTCGCGCCGCGAGTTCATCTGTCTGTCGGTGCACCCGCACAACGACCGCGGCACCGCCGTCGCCTCCGCCGAACTGGCCTACATGGCCGGCGCGGACCGCATCGAGGGCTGCCTGTTCGGCCAGGGCGAGCGGACCGGCAACGTCGACCTGGTGACCCTGGGCATGAACCTGTTCTCGCAGGGCATCGACCCGGAGATCGACTTCTCCGACATCGACGAGGTGCGCCGCACTGCCGAGTACTGCAACCAGATGGAGGTGCACCCGCGCCACCCGTACGCCGGTGACCTGGTCTACACCTCCTTCTCGGGCTCGCACCAGGACGCCATCAAGAAGGGCTTCGACGCCCTGGAGGCGGACGCCGCGGCGGCGGGCGTGCCGGTCGGGGAGCACACCTGGGGCGTGCCGTACCTGCCGATCGACCCGAAGGACGTCGGCCGCACCTACGAGGCGGTCATCCGGGTCAACAGCCAGTCCGGCAAGGGCGGCGTGGCGTACGTCCTGAAGAACGACCACAAGCTGGACCTGCCGCGCCGCATGCAGATCGAGTTCTCCCGGATCATCCAGGCCAAGACCGACGCCGAGGGCGGCGAGGTCACCCCGGCCGAGATCTGGCGGGTCTTCGAGGACGAGTACCTGCCGACCACGGACAACCCGTGGGGCCGGATCTCGCTGAGCGGTTCGCGCACCCTGACCACCGAGGACGGCCGGGACGCGCTGATCGCCGGCGCGGTGGTGGACGGCGTGCCGGTCACCCTGACCGGTGTCGGCAACGGCCCGGTCTCCGCGTTCGCCGACGCGCTGGGCCGGATCGACGTCGACGTGCGCGTCCTGGACTACTCCGAGCACGCGCTGAGCGAGGGCGGCGACGCCCAGGCCGCCGCGTACGTGGAGTGCGCGGTGGACGGCAAGGTGCTGTGGGGCGTGGGCATCGACGCCAACACCGTGCTGGCGTCGCTGAAGGCGATGACCAGCGCCGTCAACCGGGCGCAGCGCGGGTAGTTCGTACGAGTGGCACGCGCCGGGGGCCGTCCTGCGGGGCGGCCCTCGCCGCTGCCCGCCCCGACTGTGTCCTGGGCCACATTTTTTCGTCCCGGAAGCCGTTCGAGGTACTGACACGTGCCTCCAACCATGGCAACATCGATCCACCGGAAAGCCGGGTCGGTGGGACGGCCTCGGTGTCCGGTCGCGTGACCTGCCCATAGTTGTGCAGGCCGCCTGCCATGTCTGGGGAGTGGCGCCGTGACCAGGTTGTGGGGTGTTCGCCCGAGGTGGCGGACCGACGTTCTCGGTGACTTCTTCTGCCCGGGCTGCGGCGGGGACCGCAACTACCGCCGGCAGCACGGCCGGCGGTGGCTGCGGCTGCTGGGCACCCCGGTGCTCCCGCTCGGGCCGGTGATCGGCAGCGTCCAGTGCACCAGCTGCGACGGCCGCTACGGGGTCGAGAGCCTCGAACAGCCCACCTGCGTCCGGCTCGGCGGCATGCTGAGGGACGCCCAGTACACGATCGCGCTGGCCCTGCTCGCGGCCGGCGGCACCGCCCACCGCGCGGCCCGCGAGGCCGCCTGCACGGCGGTGCGCGAGGCCGGGTTCGAGGACTGCGGCGAGGCTCAGGTGCTGGCCGCGCTGGCCGCCCTGTCCGGGCTCGGCGGCGAGCTCTACGACGCCCACGGGATGGCGGGCGGGCTCGCCGTGGAACTGCACGCGGTGCTCGAACCGCTCGCCCCGCACCTGGCCCACCAGGGCCGCGAGCGGCTGCTGCTCCAGGGCGCGGCGATCGCGCTCGCCGACGGGCGCTACCTGCCGCAGGAGCGGGAGGCGCTGGCCGCGGTCGGGCGCTGCCTGGACCTGCCCCAGACCCGGGTCTCGGCGCTGCTGGAGGCGGCCACCCGGGCGCCGTACTAGACCCTCATTGCTCGTACGTAGCCACCACCATCCCCCACAAACGGGCCCGTCTCCCCCCTCCGGGCCCGCCGTGACCCGCACCGCACAGGTCCTCCCCCACGGCCCTGGGTGCGGGCACACGGCTGCGCCTGAGTGGGCGACAATGGTGGGCATGAGCTTGTTCCGGGACGACGGCGTGGTGCTGCGGGCGCAGAAGCTCGGCGAGGCCGACCGGATCATCACCCTGCTGACCCGCCAGCACGGCAAGGTGCGCGCGGTGGCGCGCGGGGTGCGCAAGACCAAGTCCAAGTTCGGTGCCCGCCTGGAGCCGTTCTCGCACGTGGACGTGCAGTTCTTCAGCCGGGGGAGTGAGCTGATCGGCCGCGGGTTGCCGCTGTGCACCCAGGTCGAGACGATCGCCCCGTACGGCGGTTCGATCGTCACCGACTACGGCCGGTACACCGCCGGGACGGCGATGCTGGAGACGGCCGAGCGCTTCGCCGAGAACGAGGGCGAGCCGGCCGTCCAGCAGTACCTGCTGCTCGTGGGCGGTCTGCGCACGCTCGCGGCCGGACTGCACGAGTCGCACCTGGTGCTGGACGCCTTCCTGCTCCGCTCGCTCGCGGTGAACGGCTACGGCGCGAGCTTCACCGACTGCGCCAAGTGCGGGCTGGAGGGGCCGAACCGTTTCTTCTCGCTCCCGGCGGGCGGCGTCCTCTGCGGGGACTGCCGAGTGCCCGGATGTGCCGTACCCTCCCCTGAGACACTGGTACTGCTCGGAGCGCTGTTGTCGGGCGACTGGCAGACGGCCGACTCCTGCGAGCCGCGGTACTGGCGGGAGGGCAGCGGCCTGGTCGCGGCCTATCTGCAGTGGCACCTGGAGCGGGGAATCCGCTCGATGAGATACGTGGAGAAGTGAGCACATGGCAGCGCGACGGCTCTTCGGCGGCGGCAAGCAGAGGGAGTACCTCCCCCCGACCCCGCACCCCAGCGGCGCCCGGCCCCCGAAGATCCCCGGCGAGCTGGTGCCCAACCACGTCGCGATCGTGATGGACGGCAACGGCCGCTGGGCCAAGGAGCGCGGGCTGCCGCGCACCGAGGGCCACAAGGTCGGCGAGGCGGTCGTGCTGGACGTGCTCAAGGGCGCGATCGAGCTCGGCGTGAAGAACATCTCGCTCTACGCGTTCTCCACCGAGAACTGGAAGCGCTCGCCCGACGAGGTGAAGTTCCTGATGAACTTCAACCGGGACGTCATCCACCGCCGCCGCGACGAGATGGACGCGATGGGCGTGCGGGTGCGCTGGGCCGGCCGGATGCCCAAGCTGTGGAAGAGCGTCGTCCAGGAGCTCAAGGTCGCCGAGGAGCAGACCAAGGAGAACGACGCCGTCACGCTCTACATGTGCGTCAACTACGGCGGCCGGGCCGAACTGGCGGACGCGGCGCAGGCGATCGCGGCCGACGTCGCGGCCGGCAAGCTCGACCCGAAGAAGGTCAACGAGAAGACCATCGCCAAGTACCTGTACCACCCGGACATGCCGGACGTCGACCTGTTCCTGCGCCCCAGCGGCGAGCAGCGCACCTCCAACTTCCTGCTCTGGCAGTCCGCTTACGCCGAGTTCGTGTTCCAGGACGTGCTCTGGCCGGACTTCGACCGCCGCGACCTGTGGCGCGCCTGCGAGCAGTTCGCGATGCGTGACCGGCGCTTCGGCGGGGCGATCCCGAACGAGGTGCCCGCGTCGGGCGTCCCCGCGCAGCGCTGAGAGCGTGACGAAGGGCCCGTGGGATGCGCTCCCACGGGCCCTTCGGTGTACAGGCGTTCAGGCCTTCTTGGCACACTCCGCGCAGGTGCCGAAGATCTCCAGCGTATGCGCGATGTCGCTGAACCCGTGCTCCGAGGCGACGGAGTTGGCCCACCGCTCCACGGCCGGGCCCTCGACCTCGACGGTCGCGCCGCAGTGCCGGCAGACCAGGTGGTGGTGGTGTCCGCTGCTGCAGCGCCGGTACACCGCCTCGCCGTCGGCGGTGCGCAGCACGTCGACCTCGCCCGCGTCGGCGAGGGACTGGAGGGTGCGGTAGACCGTGGTCAGTCCGACGGAGTCTCCGCGGTGCTTGAGCATGTCGTGGAGCTCCTGCGCGCTGCGGAAGTCCTCGATCTCGTCCAGGGCCGCCGAGACGGCGGCACGCTGCCGGGTCGATCGGGCGCGCGGCGACGGGCCAGCGGTGGTCACCGTGGGTCCTCCTGGGGTGGTGGGCGTCTCGCACCTCATTGTGCCAGCCCCGCCCCCCGCTCCGGCGTGCCCGTGTCAGAGGCGTCCGAAGAACCCCGTCCGGGCAGTTGGACGTCGCACTCGCGCGGTCCCGGGTCGGCGCCCGCCCGGTGGCGCCGTCGGGCCAGCGGCGCGGCGATCACGCCGAACACCGCGAAGACCGCGATGGCGAGCAGCACGATGGCCGGGCCGGAGGGCACGTCGAGGTGGTAGGAGCCGGTGACGCCGGCCAGCGAGACGACCACGCCGAGCGCGATCGAGGCCCCCTGGGTGGCGGCGAAGGAGCGGGTGAGCTGCTGGGCGGCCACCACGGGGACCACCATCAGGGCACTGACGAGCAGCAGGCCGACCACCCGCATCGCGACGGTGACGGTGACGGCGGCCATGACCGCGAGCAGCAGGTTGAGCGTGCGCACCGGCAGGCCGGTGACGCGGGCGAAGTCCTCGTCCTGGCAGATCGCGAAGAGCTGGCGGCGCAGGCCGACGGTGACGGCGATGACCACGGCGCCGAGCACCGCGATGGCGGCGAGGTCCTCGGGGGCGACGGTGAGGATGGAGCCCCACAGGTAGCTCTCCAGCGAGCCGGCCCCGGCCTGGGCGGAGAGCGAGACGAGCAGCTTGCCGCAGGCCATGCCGCCGTAGAAGAGCATGGCGAGGGCGATGTCGCCGCGCTGGTTGCCGCGCGAGCGCACGAGTTCCATGGTGACGGCGCCGAGCACGCAGACGAGGACGGCCATCCAGACCGGGCTGGTCTGGAAGATGAAGCCGAGTCCGACGCCGGTCATCGCGACGTGTCCCATGCCGTCGCCCATCAGGGCCTGGCGGCGCTGCACCAGGTAGATGCCGACGGCCGGGGCGGTGATCCCGACCAGCACGGCGGCGAGCAGGGCGCGCTGCATGAAGTCGTAGGACAGCATCTCGGTCATGCGAGCAGCCTCGGCGGGGTGTGGTCGGCGTGCGGGTGGACGTGGTCGTGGCCGGGCAGCGCGTGCAGGCCGGCGCCCGGCACCGGCGGGCCGTCGTGCGCGACGCAGCCGTCCCTGAGCACCACGGCGCGGTCGATCAGCGGCTCCAGCGGCCCGAGTTCGTGCAGGACGAGGAGCACGGAGGCGCCGCGGTCGACCTCGGCGCGCAGGGTGTCGGCGAGCACCTGCTGGCTGGCGGCGTCGACGCCGGCCATCGGCTCGTCCATGATCAGCAGGTCGGGGGAGCCGACCAGGGCGCGGGCGATGAGGACGCGCTGCTGCTGGCCGCCGGAGAGGTCGGCGACGCCGTCCGCGGCGCGGTCGAGCATGCCGACGGCGGCGAGCGCGCGGTCCACGGCGTCGCGGTCCTTGCGGCGGAACGGCAGCAGGCGGTGCTGCGGGAGCCGTCCGGTGGAGACGACCTCGCGCACCGTGGCCGGGACGCCGGAGGCGGCGGTGGTGCGCTGGGGGACGTACCCGATCCGGTGCCAGGCGCGGAACTTGGCGGAGGGGAAGCCGAACAGTTCCAGTTCGCCCTGCTCCAGCGGGACGGAGCCGATGACGGCCTTGATGGTGGTCGACTTGCCGGAGCCGTTGGCGCCGAGCAGGGCGACGACCTCGCCGGGCTCGACGGTGAGGTCGATCCCGCGCAGCACCGGCCGGCCGCCGCGCGAGGCGACGGCGCTGCGGAGGCGGACGGCCGGGGGTATCGGGTGGTTCATCGGGGTCCCGTCAGCTGGCGGTGGGCGCGGGGGTCGGGGCAGTGGTGGCCGGGGCGTCGGTGGCGGGGGTGGCCGGGGCTGCGCCCAGGGCGGCCTGGAGGTTGGCCAGGTTCTGCCGCATGACGCTCAGGTAGTCGTCCTTCGAGGTGTCCTTGACGCCCTCCAGCGGGTCCAGGACGGCGGTCTTGAGGCCGAGGTCCTTGGCGACGGTGTCGGCGAGCTTGGGGCTGACGAGGGTCTCGAAGAAGATCGTGGTGACGCCGTTGTCCTTGGCGGCCTTCTGCACCTCGGCGAGGCGGGCCGGGGTGGGCTCGGACTCCGGGTCGACGCCGTTGATGGCGACCTGGGTGAGGCCGTAGTGCTCGGCGAGGTAGCCGAACGCGGCGTGGCTGGTGACGAAGGTCTTGGTCCTGGCGTCCTTCAGCCCGGTCTGGAACTCCTTGTCCAGGGCGCCGAGCCGGTCGACGAGGTCGTCGGTGTTCTTGCGGTAGTCGTCCGCGTGGGCCGGGTCGGCCTTGGCGAACGCGTCGCCGACGCTCTTGGCGATCGCCGCGTAGCGGGCCGGGTCGAGCCAGATGTGCGGGTCGCCGGCCGGGCCGTCGTGCTTGTGGCCGTCGCCCGCGGCGGTGTCCTCGTCGAGGTGGTGGTCGACCAGCGGGCTGGCGGCGGTGGCGTCGATCTTCGCCTTGGCGGAGGACTGGCCGACGGCCTGGTCGACGGTCGGCTGCAGGCCCTTGAGGTAGAGGATCGCGTCGGCCTTCTGGACGCCCGCGACCTGCTTGGCGGTGAGCTCCAGGTCGTGCGGCTCGACGCCGGGGGCGGTGAGGTCGGTGACCGCGACGTGGTCCTTGCCGATCTGCTGGGCGAGGAACTCCATCGGGTAGAAGGAGGCGACGACGTTCAGCTTGCCGTCCGCTTCCTTGGCGCTGCTGCTGCCGCCGCACGCGGTGAGCGTGAGCGAGGCGGCGATCGCGGTGGCGGCCAGGGCTATGGAGGTGCGGGTGCGCCGTCGGGTCATCATGACAATCATTCTCATATTAATTGGAAACGATTGTCAAATCACCCGATCGGGTGAACGGCGGGTGACGGGCCCGGATGGCGCGATGGGGATCAGTGGGGTCGGTCCGACGGTACCGATTTGAACCCCGTACCCATGGGGCCGGTAACCTGAGGTATTCGGGTGCGAGCAACCAGCCGTGCCCTGACCGTGCCTTACGTACTGAAGAGAGCACTGTGGCCGCCGACAAGATCGACACGATCGTCAGCCTGAGCAAGCGCCGTGGCTTCGTCTACCCCTGCAGCGAGATCTACGGCGGCACGCGAGCCGCCTGGGACTACGGGCCGCTGGGCGTCGAGCTCAAGGAGAACATCAAGCGCCAGTGGTGGCGCACGATGGTCCAGGCCCGTGAGGACGTCGTCGGACTCGACTCGTCGGTGATCCTCGCGCGCGAGGTGTGGGAGGCCTCCGGCCACGTCGCCACCTTCAACGACCCGCTGACCGAGTGCCTCTCCTGCCACAAGCGCCACCGGGCCGACCACCTGGAGGAGAAGTACGAGGCCAAGCACGGCTTCCCGCCGCCGAACGGCCTCAAGGACGTCAACTGCCCCGACTGCGGCACCAAGGGCCAGTTCACCGAGCCCAAGGACTTCTCGGGCATGCTGAAGACCCACCTCGGCGTCACCGAGGAGGCCAGCGGCCTGGCCTTCCTGCGCCCCGAGACCGCCCAGGGCATCTTCACCAACTTCAAGGCCGTCCAGACCACCGCGCGCAAGAAGCCGCCGTTCGGCATCGCCCAGACCGGCAAGAGCTTCCGCAACGAGATCACCCCCGGCAACTTCATCTTCCGCACCCGCGAGTTCGAGCAGATGGAGATGGAGTTCTTCGTCAAGCCGGGCGAGGACGAGCAGTGGCACGAGTACTGGCTCCAGCAGCGCTGGGACTGGTACGTCGGCCTCGGCCTGCGCACCGAGAACATGCGCTTCTTCGAGCACCCGAAGGAGAAGCTGTCCCACTACGCCAAGCGCACGGTGGACATCGAGTACCGCTTCAACTTCGGCGGCAGCGAGTTCTCCGAGCTGGAGGGCGTCGCCAACCGCACGGACTACGACCTGCGGGTGCACAGCGAGGCGTCCGGCCAGGACCTCAAGTACTTCGACCAGGAGAGCGGCGAGCGGTACTTCCCGTACGTCATCGAGCCGGCGGCCGGCCTCAACCGCGCCATGCTGGCCTTCCTGATCGACGCCTACTTCGAGGACGAGGCGCCGAACGCCAAGGGCGTCATGGAGAAGCGCGTCGGCATGCGGCTGGACCCGCGCCTGGCCCCGGTCAAGGTCGCCGTCCTGCCGCTGTCGCGCAACGCCGAGCTGTCCCCGAAGGCCCGCGGCCTGGCCGCCGACCTGCGCACCGCGTGGAACGTCGAGTTCGACGACGCCGGCGCCATCGGCAAGCGCTACCGCCGCCAGGACGAGATCGGCACGCCGTTCTGCGTCACCGTCGACTTCGACACCCTCGAGGACAACGCGGTGACCGTGCGCGAGCGCGACACCATGGCGCAGGAGCGCGTCTCGCTCGACCAGGTCAAGTCGTACCTGGCCGCGCGCCTGATCGGCTGCTGAGGCCGACCGCTCCGCGGGGAGCCCCCGTTCGTCCTGCGGGACGGGCGGGGGCTCCCTCGCGTTCCGGCACGGTGCGGGCTACCGCCTGCCCCAGCGGGAGCGGGTGGGCGCGGCGGGCTCGGTCGGCAGACCGGCCGCGCGGAGGGCGGCCAGCGTGGCGCGGTGCCTGGCCGCGTCGGCGTGCAGGGCGGCGAGGAGCAGGTCGTACAGGCCGCGGTGGTGGTCCAGCGAGGCCGCCAGCCGGACGAGTTCGACGGGCGGGCGGAGCGCGGCGAGCTCGTGCAGCAGCATGGCGGGCAGTGGCGCCGGGAGGTCCGTCGCGAGGGCCGCGAGGTCGGCCGTCGGGCGGCCGGCGGCCTGGCGCAGCAGCGTCCGGACGTCGCCGTGGCGGCCCGCTCGCTGGAGGCCGGCGGCGAGGGTGGTCAGCTCGGGGGTGGGGGCGGAGCCCCACTCCCACAGGAGCGTCGCCCCGTCGGCGAGCTGGCCGGCGCGCTCCAGGGCGGCGAGGAGGGCGGGCAGGGCGGCGGCCGGGTAGCCCCAGAAGGCGTGGAACAGTTCCGCGGCCTCCTCGGCGAGGCCCGCCTCGCGCAGTTCGGCGAGCACCGCGACGGCGTGCTCGGGGGCCGTGTGCGCGGCGCCGCGGGCCAGTTGCCGGGACGTCCCGGCTGGGCCTCTTCGGGCCAGGAGGCCGGCCAGCTGGGCGGTGTCGTCCGGGGTGAGCCGGGCCGCGGCCTGGGCCAGCAGCTCGGCCGTCTCGGTGAGGGCGCCGCCGCGGTGGAGCGTGGTCACCCGCCCGGCCAGTGCTCCGATGTCGGGGCGCAGCGGCGGTGGTTCGGGAGTGGCGAACTGTGGTGCCTGCGGCGGTCGTTGCCGCAGGTCGTGCTCCAACTCCTGGAGATGGTCGCTCAGTTGGATGCACCTGGCGCCGATCCCCTCGCGCAGTGTGCGGGCCTGGGCGAGCTGCCGCAGGAGGTCCCCGTCCGGCCGCTGCCGGTTCGGCGAGGCGTGTATCGCCTCGGTGAGCCGCCGCTCGCGCTGTCCGGCGTAACGGCTCGCACGGAGTAACTCGTCCAGCTCCGCCCGCAGTTCGTGAGCCTGCTGCTCGTTCTCCCGCGCGCTCGACCGCATGCGCATGATCGCCCCACCCCGTCCATCTCGACCCTGACTGCGGGACATCTTGGAGTCGGAATGTGGCGTGACGGTTAAGGGGGCACGTCCAGTCGTGCCCGACTGGTGTCAAGGAGCGCGCAGACGGCGGTCGTTGCGAGAAGTGCGCCGGTCGCACTCCGCAGGACGGCGGCTTCGTAGTAGGGCCCGGGGGCGACAGCCGCGATGACGTACCCGGCGGCGGCTCCGACGGCCGCCGGGAGGGCGAGCCGGAGGCCGGTGATGGCCGGCGCGAGGATCACGAGGGCGGCGAGGGCGGCGAGTTGGGGCGTCCCGAAGGAGCCGGCGTAGCGGATCGCGAGCGCGGGGACGAGGAACAGGGCCAGGGCCCGTTCGATCGTCTCCCTGAGGGCGGTGACGTGCGGGCCTGCGCGCAGGGGAGCGGGGATGCGGGGGCCGAGGTGCGCGGGAACGAGGCGCGTGGCGACGAGCACGGCCAACGCGGCTGCGGCGCTGGGGAGATGGTCGCCGAGCCGCGCGAGGTTGTAGAGCAGCACGGTGTCGTACAGCACCAGCATGAGCTGCCCGTACGCCCACAGGTCGAGCGCGAACAGGGCGAGGCTGCGCGGCGGTCGGTCCGTGCCGTCCTCCCGTGCGGCCAGCCGGCGGATCAGCGGCGGCGTGACGACGGCCGACAGCACCCGCAGGACGAGGTCGTCGACGGTGTACGGGTTCCGCAGGTCCCACTCGACCGCGCAGAACGCCGCGGTGTAGGAGACGGCGGCCATCACCACGAGCGGCGACCGGGCCACCCGGGCGTACAGGGCGCGGTCCAGCCTTCGCAGCACCGCGGCGAACGCCAGGAGCACGAGCGGAAGTTCGAGGAAGGCCTGCACCCGTAGGACGGACGGCGCCAGCAGCTCCGCGGCGGGCACGCGCAGGTCGATGCGCGGCACGTCGAACCATCCGGCCGGCAGGTACCGGGCGACGAAGGAGATGTCCCCGCCGTGCACCCGGTTCACGTAGACGGCGAACGCCAGCTGGTTGACGAGGATCAGCGCGACGACGACGGCGAGCGCCGCCTCCGGCCCGAACGCCCCTCCGCGCCCCGGCCGGACGTCGCGCCGCAGGACCCGGGGCGCGAAGGCGAGCGCAGCACCCGCCGACAGCACGACCGTGGTGTCCAGCAGCGGTTCGACGGGCCTCATGCGGCGAGGCGGGTGCGGGCTTCCATGAGGGCGAAGCCGAGGAGGTTCTCCCCGCGCCACCGGCCCGGGTGCTCCGCCCGTTCGTCGTCGGCGGCGAGGCCGATGCCCCAGACGCGGTCGACCGGGCTGGCCTCGACGAGCACGCGGTTCGTTGTGCCGAGCAGGTAGGTGCGCAGGGCCGCGTCCTGCCCGAACTTCGCGACGTTGCCCGCCACGACGAGCTCGAAGCGCCCGGCGCTCCAGGTGGCCTCGTCGAAGCCGGTGACGAGCCGCCCCAGCTTCTTGGCCTCGGCGGGCGTGCGGGCCGCCAGCACCCGCTGCTCGATCGCGGCGTCCCCGAACATGCGGGCCTTGCCGGCCATCATCCAGTGCTCGGCGCTCGCGTACTCGACGCCGTCCACGCTGAACCGGCACGGCCACCACTGGCTCAGCGCGCCCTGCCCGATCGTCCCGTCCTGCCGCGCCCGGTGCCCCCAGAACATCAGCCACTTCGGCCGTGCGCCGGCGTCCACGAGCGCCGCCAGCTCCTCCCGGTTCCGGGCGTCGACCGGGTCCCCCATGTGCTCGTTGCTCATATCGTCATTCTGACACAAAGTCCTGACGGCGGCGCAACCGCGTTTCGACCGGGTGACCTGACGTACTCGTCCACCGTGCCCCGGGCGCGGTTCGGCGTCAGTTCGCTGCTGCCTGGCCGGGGGAGAGAACAGGCAGGTCCCGCTCGGCAGCGGCTTCGGCGAGTCGTTTGTCGTAGGTGACGAACGCGGTCAGCGCGTGTTCGAGGTGCTCGGCGCCGGCAAGGTGAATGGCGTCCAGTGTCCGCAGGTGCTTCGCCGGGAACTGTCGTGCGGCGCGGAGCACGGGGTCTGAGAGCCGGATCCGGAGGAGACGGTCGAGCAGGTCCTCGGAGGCGTCGAGGAGGCTTTCCGGCGCACCGATCCTGATGAGCGCACGGGGCACTTCCACCTGGGCGAGCGCGCTGGTCGCGTGTCCTTCGGAGCCGCGGGCCGAGAGGAACGTGCGGAGTGCGGCGGATTCCTGTTCCGGGACGAGGAGTTTGAGGATCGCGCACGAGTCGAGGTAGATCAACGGTCCTCTTCCTCGCGCATCGCATGGAGGGCGTCGGCGGCGAGGCCGAGGGGCGTACCGACCGCTGGCGGCTGCCAGTCGGCCAGTCCGCGCGCGGTGGCGGCGTTCTCCGGGTCGATGGTGCCGTCCCGGACGAGGTCCTCCAGAACGCGCTGCTCGGGGTCGGGAGGCGCCAGCACCGCGATCAGTCGCCCGTTGCGGGTGATCTCGATTCGCTCGCCCGCCGCCACCCGGTCGACGAGATCGCTGGCGTGCTGCTGGAGCTGGCGGATGGGGACTCTGGCCGTCATACGACTCACGCTAGGACCAATCGTGCGGCGCTTGCGAGTCTCGTGCGTCGATTTCATGCGAACGAGCTACGGCCGCCGGATCCGCACGTGCGGGCCCCGCCGCCGGCGAGTGCCGGTGGCGGGGCCCGCGTCCGTGCGCGTGACCCGGGGGCTCAGCCGATGGAGCGGGGGAGCCGGGTGGTCAGGTACAGGATGGTGAACGAGCCCAGGAGCTGGATCCCGAGGCACACGGCGAGCGCCCGGTCCATGCCCAGGGTGGGCGCGAGCGACAGGTAGAGCGTGCCGAGGGTCGCGACGCCGAGCGCGAGGCTGGCCTGCTGGCCGGTGGCGAGGACGCCGCTGCCGACGCCGGCCCGTGCGGCGGGCACCTTGGCGAGGACGACCCGGAACAGCGGGGTGCCGATCAGGCCCTGGCCGATCCCGGCGAGCGCGACCCCGGGGGCCATCCGCAGCGGCGAGAAGTCGGCCCAGTCGGTGAGGACGGTGACGGCCAGGGTGGCGAGGCCGGCGGCCTGGACCACGGCGCCGGCGGTGAGCACCCGGCTGCCGAACCGGCCGATCAGGCGCGGGCCGGAGAGCGAGGCGGTGAAGTAGCCGACGGCCATCGGCACCAGCGCCCAGCCGGACGCGACCGGGCCGAGCCTGAGCCCCTGCTGCAGGGCGACGGCGATGACGAACATGAAGCCGCCGAAGCCCGCGAAGTACGGCAGCGCGATGCCGAGGCCGCGGCGCATCTCGGGGATGCGCAGCAGGGTCGGCGGCACGAGCGGGGTGTCCCCGCGGCGCTCGGCGCGGCGCTCCACGACGGCGAACGCGGCGGCGAACACCGGGAACAGGGCGAGCAGCACCCAGGACCACAGCGGCCAGCCGGCCGCCCGGCCCTCCATCAGCGGGACGAGCAGGGACAGCAGGGTCGCGGTGAGCAGGACCGTGCCGGGCACGTCGACCCGCGCGGCCTGGGCGGCGCGGCTCTCCGGGACGTAGCGGACGGCGAGGACCATCGCGAGCAGCGCGAACGGCACGTTCAGCAGGAAGACGGAGCGCCAGCCGGTGCCGAAGACGTCCGCCGCGATCAGCATGCCGCCGAGCACCTGCCCGATGACGACCGAGATGCCGCCGACCGCGCCGTAGACGCTCAGCGCGCGCCCGCGCCGGGCGCCGTCGGTCGCGGCGGTGATGGTGCCGAGCACCTGCGGGATCAGCAGCGCGGCCGAGGCGCCCTGGGCGGCGCGGGCGGCGACCAGGGAGCACGCGCCGGGGGCGAGGCCGCAGGCGAGCGAGGTGAGGGCGAAGGCGGCGGCGCCCACGACGAAGAGCCTGCGGCGGCCGAAGATGTCGCCGAGCCGGCCGCCGAGCACGAGCAGGACGGCGAAGGCGATGCCGTAGCCGGCGGCGACGAGCTCCAGGACGGCGGGACCGGCGGCGAGGTCGTGGTCGATGGTCGGCAGGGCCACGTTGACGATGAAGAAGTCGAGCATCGGCAGGAAGGCGCCGAGCAGGACGGTGACCAGCCCGGCGGTGCCGAGGGATGGGGTGCGGGGAGCGGCTGCCGCGGTGCCGGGGGTGGCGGCGGTGCGGACGGGGGCGGGGGCGACGGCGAGTTGTTGGGTCACGGGTCATACGATCCGCCCGGCCGTAGCCTGGTACCAGAGTTTGGTTATCCAGGTATAAGAAGTACCTGGCAACAGGATCCGCGATGGCGCATCCTAGGACACATGAGCCTGACGACCGCCGCCGCGCAAGCGCCGACCACCCGTGCCGCGCACGCGCCCACCGCTCAAGCCTCCGCCGTGCACCCCGGGACGGCGCCCGCCGCCGCGACCCCTGCCGACGCCCGCCGCCACGACCTCGCCGCCTTCCTGCGCAGCCGCCGCGAGCGCCTCACGCCCGAGCAGGTCGGCCTCCCGCCCACCGGCCGCCGCCGCACGCCGGGCCTGCGCCGCGAGGAGGTCGCGCAGCTCGCCGCCGTCGGCGTCACCTGGTACACGTGGTTGGAGCAGGGCCGGGACATCCAGGTCTCCACCCAGGTGCTCGACGCCGTCTGCCGCGCGCTGCTGCTGGACCCAAGCGAGCGCGCGCACCTGTTCACGCTGGCGGCCGCTGAGGACCCGGCCCCGGTGTACGAGTGCCCGTCCGTGACGCCGAGCGTGCGCCTGGTGCTGGAGCAGATGGCGCCGTACCCGGCCGGGGTGATCAACACCCGTTACGACGTGCTCGCGTACAACGCCCAGTACACCGCCATCGTCGGCGACCTCGACGCGCTGCCGCCCGAGGACCGCAACCTCATGTGGCTGGCGTTCACGCCCTCGCGCTTCCGCGAGGTGCTCGTCGACCACGAGACCGAACGCAACGTGATGGTGGCCCGCTTCCGCGCCGCGATGGCCGACCACGGCTCGGAGCCGGGCTGGAAGTCGCTGGTCACGCGGCTGCAGAAGGCCTCGCCCGACTTCGCGCAGGCCTGGCAGCGGCACGACGTGGCCCGGCCCGGCAACGGCCTCAAGCGGTTCCTGGTGCCCGGCGTCGGGATGCTGCACTGCGAGTACACCAACTTCTGGCTGGGCCCCCGGCTGGGCTCGCGGATGATCACGTACACCCCGCGCGACGAGCGGACCCGCGAGCTGATGGAACTCCTGCCGAGGAAGTCCTAACGGAGGGCCGCCCGCCGCCCGAGCAGCAGGCACACGGCGGCGAGCGGCAGTTCGACGCAGCCCGCCATGACCACCGCCGCGAGCACCGCGTGCCCGGGACCGGCGCACGCGATGTCCGCCAGCGCGTCCCCGGCGAGCAGCAGCGCGACCGCCCCGCCCGCCCACCGGGCGGCGACGCTGCGCCGGCGGACGGCCGCGTCGAGCGCGAGCAGGGCGGCGAACTCCAGCAGGTCCAGGACGACCCACGGCGTCTCGTGGCAGACCGCGAGCACCCCGAGCCACGGCAGCAGCGCGACGGCGGCCAGCGCGGGCAGCCGCTCGAAGCGGGCCGGCCGCACCAGGCGGTCGAGCCGGTCCAGGACGCCGGCGTGGAGATCACCGGCTCGGGGCCGGCGCCCGTCAGGGTGGCGGTGTTCGACACCAGGGCGATGTCGTCCG
>NZ_JBFBDY010000037.1:0-28016 GCF_040683475.1 Kitasatospora sp. NPDC093558
GAGGTGGAGCCGGGCCCGGCCGATGCGCCGGACGGTCTCCCGGACGTCGCCGGTGAGCGCGTGCGCCCGGGCCTGGCCGATCTGGCCCATCGCCGCCGCCCAGTGCCGCCCGGGGGCGACCCGGCCGGTCTCGCGGGCGTAGCCGAGGGCGGCGGCCGGGACGCCATCGAGCCGCGCGAGGGTGCTCATGTCGCTGAGCGCGGCGACCTGGGTGGCCGGGTCGCAGGCGAGTTCGGCCCAGGTGAGCGCACGGTCGAAACAGGCCATCGCGGTGGCGAGGCGGCCGCCCTGCATGCGCAGCGCGCCCGCCGCGTGCGCGTACTCGGCGGCGAGGCGGGCGAGCGGGCGCCGCTGCTCGACGGAGGCGGACGCGGTGGCGAGCCGGGCGAGCACGGCGCGCAGGGTGCGTTCGACGGCGACGGCGAGGCCGGGGTGGGCGGCGGTCTCCCCGGAGCGCAGCTGGGCGGCGAGGAGCCCGGTGAGGGCGTGGGCGGTGTCGGCGTCGAGAGGCGTCGGGGCGGCCGGGTCGGCGGCGCAGAACGCGGCGTGCAGGGCGGCGAGTTCGGCGGGTGCGGGCACGGTGCAGCCGTCGGCGCCGTGGAGGGGGCAGAGCAGTCCGTAGTCGGGCAGGCGTCGCGGCGGTGCCGTCCAAGGGGCTTGCGGCCCCCGCTCGTCGGGGTCTCCGGGCAGTGGCGGGCGGGTGAGGCCGGGGGCGAACGGCAGGACGACGGCGTTGAGTTCGGCCTGCTCGGCGCGCGCGAGGGCGGTGCGCAGTTCGCCCCCGGCGGCGAGGAGGTCGTCGAGCCTGTCGGCGACGCGCGGCGTGACCCGGCGGGTGCCGTGCTCGATCTTGCTGACGGCGGTGTGGTCGTAGCCGATGCCCGCGCCGAGCTGGGCCTGGGTGAGTCCGGCCCGCCGCCGCCAGTGGCGCAGCCGGGCGCCGAACTCGCGCCAGGGCCAGTCGGGTTGGGGTGCGGAAGGATCCGTCGCGGCCACCTGGTACCGGTGCACGACTGCCTCCCGCGGTAGCGCTCCAACCCCGGCCCCCGGGACTTTCACGGACCGTCCGACGATGAGGACGGTACTCGATGGCACGCGATCCGTACATGACGTGGTCTCAACCAATTCGGTGGTCCGCAGGGCCGGGGCGAGGGGCTGCGCGACCCCGTCCGGCCCACCTCCGGCCCGCGACCTGCGCCTTGACGGAATTTGCCAACCCTTGGCCGCCCCCGCACCGACCATTGACCCGGCCATGACGACGTGTGAGGGTTCCGGCACCCGAGCGCGGACGGCCCGCAGCGACGGCCGTCCCCCCAGACGCGGCCCGCGCAACGCGGCACCATGCCGTCCGCGGTCGAGGACCCCCACGTTCGAGGAGCCTCGATGCAACGCAGACTGACCACGGGCCGGTTGCTCACCACGGCGACCACCCTGACCGTGCTGGCCGGCCTCGTCGCCGCCACCGGCGCCGGACCGGCCGCCGCCGCCGACCCAGGACCATCCGCCGCCCCGCCCAGCGCCCTGGCCGCCGCCGTCAACGCCGCCGACGCCGCCGCGGCGGCCGGCCTGGACGCCCTCGCCAAGGGCCCCGGAGAGACGTACGAACGGCGGGCCGTCACCCCCTGGCTGAACGGCCTCTACTCCGTCGCCTACGAGCGCAGTTACCGCGGCCTGCCCGTGGTCGGCGGCGACGCGGTCGTCATAGCCGACGGCCAAGGACGCGTCCAAGGCCTCCAGTCCGCGGCCACCGGCCCGGTCGGCGGCTCGACGACACCGCAGGTGAGCGCCGCGCACGCGGAGAAGACGGCGCGCACCAAGCTCGCCGCCGTCGACTCGGTGGACGAACGCCGGCTCGTCGTCCGGGTCAAGGACGGCGCCGGACGGCTCGCCTGGGAGACCGTCCTCACCGGCCGCACCGACAGCGCGCCCAGCAAGCTCCACGTCTTCGTCGACGCCGCCACCGGCGAGGTGGTGGACAGCTACGACGACGTCCAGGCCGGCACCGTCAACAGCAAGTGGAACGGCCCGGGACCGCTCACCATCAACACCACCAACTCCGGTGGCTCGTACAGCCTGCGCGACCCCAATCGGCCCGGCCTGACCTGCTCCGACTACGACACCGGACAGGTGCTCACCAAGTCCTCCGACTCCTGGGGCACCGGCGACCCGTCCAGCAAGGAGACCGGCTGCGGCGACGCCATGTGGGCGGCCCAGACGGAGTGGAACATGCTCCGCGACTGGCTCGGCCGCAACGGCCACGACGGCAACGGCGGCAGCTGGCCGATCAAGATGGGCCTGAACGACGTCAACGCCTACTGGGACGGCAGCTCCGTCTCCATCGGCCACAACCAGGGCGGCGAGTGGATCGCCGCGCAGGACGTCGTCGGCCACGAATTCGGCCACGGCATCGACCAGTTCACCCCCGGCGGCGCCAACAACGAGAACGGCCTCGGCGAGGGCACCGGCGACATCTTCGGCGCGCTCACCAAGGAGTACGCCAACCAGCCGGCCCCCTACGACTACCCCGACTACCAGGTCGGCCGGCAGGCCAACCTCGTCGGCCAGGGCCCGATCCGCAGCCTCTACCAGCCCTCGCTCGTCAACAACGACCCCGACTGCTACTCCTCCTCGATCCCGAGCACCGAGGTCCACGCGGCGGCCGGCCCGCTCAACCACTGGTTCTACCTGCTGTCCCTCGGCTCCAACCCCGGTGGCGGCAAGCCCACCAGCCCCACCTGCAACGGCTCCTCGGTCACCGGCATCGGCGTCAAGCAGGCCGGCCAGGTCTTCTACGGCGGCATGCTGCTCAAGACCAGCGGCATGACATACAAGCGCTACCGCACCACCACCCTGACCGCCGCCAAGAAGCTCGACCCCACCTGCGGCTTCTACAACCGCACCAAGGCGGCCTGGGACGCGGTCAGCGTGCCCGCGCAGAGCGGCGACCCGACCTGCACGCCGTCCGGCAACAACGACTTCTCGCTCGCCCTCGGCCCGGCCTCCGGCTCCGTCCAGCCCGGCTCCTCGACCACGGCGACGGTCAGCACCGCCGTCACCTCCGGCACCGCGCAGACCGTCGCCCTGACCGCCTCCGGCGCGCCGACCGGCGTCACGGCCACCGTCTCGCCGTCCTCCGTGCAGACCGGCTCCTCCGCGACCCTGACCCTGTCCGCCTCCTCGGGCGCCCCGGCCGGGACGTACGTCATCACCGTCACCGGCACGGGCGTCGTCCGCGGCGAAAATACGGATGCCACCCACACCGCCCAGTACACCCTGACGGTCGGCGGCGGCACGCCCGGCGGGCCCGCGCCCGACATCGACGTCGCCAAGGTCCAGGCGCACCTCACCCAGCTCAACACCATCGCCGACCAGAACGGCGGCAACCGCCTGGCCGGCAGCGGCGGCCACAGCCAGTCCGTCGCCTACGTCAAGGCCAAGCTCCAGGCGGCCGGCTACACCGTCGCCGAACAGACCTGCAGCTCCTGCGACTACCCGTCCAGCAACCTGATCGCCGACTGGCCCGGCGGCCCCGCCGACCAGGTCACCATGCTCGGCGCCCACCTCGACAGCGTCCAGGCCGGCCCCGGCATCAACGACAACGGCTCCGGCTCGGCCACCCTGCTGGAGAACGCGCTCGCCCTCGCCCAGCAGAACCCGTCCCTCACCCGGCACGTCCGCTTCGCCTGGTGGACCGGCGAGGAGCAGGGCCTCCAGGGCTCCCAGTACTACGTCGGCCGGCTGAGCTCCGCCCAGCGCTCCGCGATCAAGGCCTACTACAACTTCGACATGGTCGGCTCGCCCAACGCCGGCTACTTCATCAACAACATCACCACCGCGCCCGCCGCCCCCATGAAGGCGTACTGGGACTCGCTCAACCTCCAGCCCGAGGAGAACGTCGAGGGCCAGGGCCGCTCCGACGACTACTCCTTCCAGCAGGCCGGCATCGCCACCTCCGGCTACGCGGCCGGCGCCGGCGCCGTCAAGACCTCCGCCCAGGCGGCCAAGTGGGGCGGCACCGTGAACCGCGCGTACGACTCCTGCTACCACCAGTCCTGCGACACCAGCGCCAACATCGACCCCGTCGCCCTGAAGCGCAGCGCCAACGGCGTCGCGTACACCATCTGGAAGACCTCGGTCGGCGGCACCACCCCGTCCAACGACTTCTCGGTGTCGGTCAACCCGGCCAACGGCTCGGTGACGCCCGGCAGTTCGGCGACCGCCACGCTCTCCACCTCGACGGTCTCCGGCTCCGCGCAGACCGTCAACCTGTCGGCGAGCGGCGCCCCGGCGGGCGTCACGGTCACCTTCAGCCCGGCCTCGGTGCAGTCCGGCGGCTCGTCGACGATGACGGTCGCGGCCTCCTCCTCCGCCGCCTCCGGCACCTACACCATCACGGTGACCGGCACCGGCACCGCCACCCACACCACCACCTACTCCCTGACCGTCGGAAGCACCAACCCCGGCGGCACCTGGACCCCCGGCACCACCTACCAGGCCGGCGACGTCGTCACGTACAACGGCGCCGGCTACCGCTGCATCCAGGGCCACACGGCCCAGGTCGGCTGGGAACCGCCCATCGTCCCGGCCCTCTGGCAGCGCATCTGACGTCTCTGACGCGCAGAGGGGAGAAAGAGCTGCGCCGCGGCCCGTCGAGGGGGACGGACCGCGGCGCAGCCGCGCGTAGAGCGAGCAGGCGCAGGCCGACGTACCGGTTGCGGAAGTGCTCCCCGGGCGCGGCGCCGGCGAGCGGGGCCTCTTATCTCTCCCCTCCGGGAGCAGGGCAGCGGAAAGCGACCGATCGGCCTCGCCGAACCGTACCCGTTCGCATGCGGCTTGACTGTCCGCCACCCGGGTGCCGGTGCCGGTCCGCGCTCACCCGAAGTAATCGCGCCGCGACCCGAACGCACCCGTCTGGCGTACAGTCTGGCGGGGTGGAATCACCCGCTCGGCCGTCGACCCAAGGAGAACACCGGTGACCACGGATGTGCGCGCCGTCCCCGAGCTCCCGCTCTCGGCCGTCGAGGAGTGGCGGGCCTCCGGGGCCGACCTCGTCGAGGTGCTCGCGCGGGCGCAGCGGGAGGTCGGGGGGATCGCCGCCATCCCGCTGGGCCCGACGCCTTCGGTGCTGGTCACCGATCCGGTTGCCGTCCAGCACGTGCTCGGGCGGCACCCGGACCGGTACGTGAAGCGGTCGCACCGCGCGCGAATGCTCGTCGGGGACGGCGTGCTCTCCGCCACCGGGGACGCGTGGAAGCGCCAACGGCAGCTGCTGCAGTCGCAGTTCACGGGGACGGGCATGCGCCGCTACGAGCAGCGGATCGCCGAGGCGGCGCAGCGGACGGCCGCCCGGTGGGCGGGGTACGCCCGCACCGGCGAGACCTTCGATGTCGGCGAGGAGATGCGCCGCTTCGCCCTCGACACCGTCTGGCGAGCCCTCACCGGGTACCCGTTGGACGACGACGCGGAGCGCGAACTCGCCGCCGTCCAACGGGTCGTGGCCGCCATGCCGACGCTCCCCGCCGACTCCGGCGACGCGCGCGACGCCGTGGCCGAGGACCTCGCCCGGATCGACGCCATCTGCCACGCCGCCATTGACGCGGCACGCTCCTCCAACGCCTCCGGAGTCCTGCAGGTCCTCCTCGACGCAGGCGACCAACACCCCGAGTACACCGACCAGTTGATCCGCGACGAGCTCGTCACCCTGCTCGTCGCCGGCCACGAGACCACGGCCACGACGCTCACCTGGCTCTATCTCCTCCTCGACCGCCACCCCGAGGCCCGTACGGCCGACCCCCAGGCGCTCGTCAGCGAGACCCTCCGCCTCTACCCGTCCGCGTGGATGCTCCCCCGGCACGCCATCGAGGACGACGTCCTCGCCGGCCACCACGTCCCCGCCGGCACGGACATCCTCGTGTGCCCGTACCTCACCCACCGCGATCCGACCCTCTGGCCCGACCCGGAGCGCTTCGACCCCGCCCGCTTCACCGCCACCGGCACGCGCCCCGCGCACCTCGCCGCCTACTACCCCTTCGGCCTCGGCGCCCGCGCCTGCCTCGGCACCCAGTTCGCCCTCCGGGAAACCACGGCTCTCCTCGAACTCCTCCTCCCCGCTTACGAGTTGGCCTTCCAGTCCACCCCCACCCGCGCCGCCTACAGCATCACCGTCCGCCCCGACGGCCCGACGCCCGCGGTGCTGCTCAAGTGACCTGGGACGCCTCCCGGATCCGCACGCGCCTCGCCGCCATGGCCGAAGCGGACCCCGAACGCCGCCGCTTCGGCTCCGACTACCACCACTACCGGCTCCGCCCGCCACTCACCGAGGACACCATCGGGGCGTTCGAGCGCCGGCACGGCGTCCAACTCCCCGCCTCCTACCGCAGTTTCCTCACCGCCGTCGCCGACGGCGGAGCCGGCCCGGACTACGGCGTCGTGGGCCTGACGGAGGACCTGGACGAGGAGGAGGCCATCCACGGCGAACGCGAGGACGACCTGCGCCCCGGCGTCCTGGCCACGCCGTTCACCGCGCAGGGCCCGCACGCGGTCGCCGGAAGCCTGGTCATCGCCGAGGGCGGCTGCGGCATGTTCTCCCGCCTGGTCGTCACCGGCCCGAACGCCGGCCAGGTGTGGCACGACGACCCCGACTGGGGCGGCCTCACCCCGGGCCCGGACTTCCACGACTGGTACACGGCCTGGCTCGCTCCCACCGAGGACGCCTGACGGTGGCGTGATGGCCCGTCGGAGTGATCGCGCCCACAGTGTCCGCCTCAACCCGGTCGGCCCCCGGCCGGACGCTGCGACGATGGCGCCACATCGAGCGGTCCGCCGTTGCGGGACCGCGCCACCGAACGCGAACACCCGGCCCGGGCCGGGCGGCGCCTCGACGGGCCTCAGGCCCGGTACGACGGAACGAGGAGTCCATGCGGCCCACCCCACTCATGCGTTTCCTGCTCGCCGTCCCCCTGGCACTGGCCCTCGCGGGCACCGCCGCGCCCGCGCAGGCCCTGACGCCGACCGGCGGCGGCGTGCAGGCCGCAGACCCGCCGGCCGTGACCGCCGAGCGGGCGTGCGCACCGGCGTCGCCCTCCGCGGCAGGCGCGCCGACCACGGTAGTGACCACGCCGGACGGCACCGACGTCGAGGTGCCGTCCGACCTGCGGGGCCCCTGCCTCGCCCTGGTCCGCACCGACCTGCCCCCACTGCGGCGCCTCCAGCCGGACACCGACCCGCCCGGCTACGGGCCCCGCGACCTCCAGGCCGCCTACAACCTGCCCCGCAACGGCGGCGGGGAGCGGACGGTGGCCGTGGTGGTCGCGTTCGACGACCCCACCGCCGAGAGCGACCTGGCGGTCTACCGCGACCAGTTCCACCTGCCGCCGTGCACCACGGCCAACGGCTGCTTCCGCAAGATCAACCAGAACGGCGGCAGCACCCCGCCCCCGACCACCGACCCCGGCTGGGTGGTGGAGACCTCCACCGACCTCGCCTCCGTCAGCGCCACCTGCCCGGACTGCCACCTCCTGCTGGTCGAGGCCGACAACGACTTCCTCAACAACGAGATCACCGGTGTCGCCCAGGCCTTCCTGCAGGGCGCCACGTTCATCTCGATGAGCTTCGGCGCGCCGGAATTCCCCAGCCAGACGCTCGTCGACGCGTTCTTCTTCCACCGCGGCATCGCGTTCGTGGCCAGCAGCGGTGACAACGGCTACCCCAACCCGCTCTACCCCGCGGCCTCGCAGTTCGTCACCGCCGCCGGCGGCACAAGCCTGCACCGGGTGCGGCGCCCCGTGCCGCCGTTCACCCGACCGGGCTGGTCCGAGAGCGCCTGGGTCGGCTCAGGATCCGGCTGCTCCCTCTTCGACCCGAAGCCGTCCTGGCAGCACGACCCCGGCTGCGCCAACCGCACCATCGCCGACATCTCCGCCGTCGCCGACCCCGGCACCGGCATCGCGATCTACGCCACCATCCCCAACGACGGCGCCGGCTGGCAGGTCATCGGCGGCACCAGCGTCTCCGCACCCCTGATCGCCGGAATGTACGCGGTCGCCGGCACCCCAGGCGCCAACGACTTCGCCGCCTCCTACCCCTACGCCCGCCCCCGGGCCTTCAACGACATCACCACCGGCTCCACCGGCTCGTGCGGCGGCTCCTACCTCTGCACCGCCCTCCCCGGCTACGACGGCCCCACCGGCCTCGGCACCCCCCACGGCGTCCGCGGCCTGCGCCGCTGACCCCTCCCGCGAAAAGGCGTGGCGGTGCGGAGGCGAGTTGACCAGGATGACGCCGTGACGATCACCATCCGCACCGCAACGCCCGCCGACGCCGCCCTCCTCGCGCAGCTCAACGACCACGTCCACACCCTGCACGTCGAACACCGCCCCGACCTCTTCACCCCGTCCCCCGACGCGGCGGCCCACTTCGAGGAACAGATCGCCGCTCCGGCCGTCACCGTCCTCATCGCCGAGTCGGCGGACGGCACCCCCGTCGGCTACGCCGTCGCCCGCATCGTCCACTGGCCGGGCAACACCTTCGCCATCCCCGACGACGTCGTCTACCTCGACCAGCTCTCCGTCTCCCCCACCGCCGCCCGCACCGGCGTCGGCTCAGCCCTCCTCGACGCCGTCCGCACCCACGGCCGCGCCGCCGGCTGCCGCCGCCTGACCACCGCCGTCTGGCACTTCAACACCGCCGCCCGCACCTTCTACGAGTCCGCCGGCCTGGCCCCGATGAACCAGCAGATGGACCAGTTGCTGTAGCGACAGGTCGGCCCATCCAACCTCACGGCTCGACGGGGCGGGTTGGCCGCTCGGACTCGCTCACGGCTCGACCTGGCGGGTGTACACACCGTCGGCGAGCAGCGAGAATCCGTGTCCCTCCCACGCGCGCCGGAGCTTGGCAACAGCCTCCTCGTCCGGCCGCCTCACTTCCGGGTCGTCGGAGTCGTACGAGCACGGCTCATCGGGCCCGTGGTCGTGGATCGGCGCCGGATAGCAGACGGCCAGCGACCCGGGCACGGCCAGCCGCCGCAAGGCCTCGACGGCCAGGCTCAGCCCCACGCCCTTGCCCCGCCACTCGTCCGACACCTCCACCGACTCCAGCAAGAGCAGCAGCGTCGGACGAAGTTCAGCCACGACCGGGGCAAGCTCGCCGTCCTCGGTGAAGATCACGCGCGGAATACGGTCGAGTAGGCCCGGGTCCGCATCGAACGCCTTGCGGGGGTTCGGGGTCACGCCGGGGATCACCCGGGTGATCACGGCAGTGCCGAAGACCGGCACCGTCTTGGTGTAGAAACTCGCCGTCCAGCGGTCGGCGAACTGCGCCCAGTCCGCATCTGCGTAGTGGGTGGACGTCCACGAGATGACGAATCGTTCGGACACTGGCTCTCCCATCCAACGGGGGTGGCCCCGCGCGACGCGCACGCGAGGCCACCGGATTTTCAACCGCCGGCTACTTGGGCGGCTGCTGCGGCGGGGTCTCCGGCGCAGGCTTGCCCGCGTGCTTCGGCGGCGGCTTCTCGTTGCCCTTGTGCTTGGACACGATGATCTCGACGCGCATGGTGGATCCTCCTACTCGGTGGGGGCGGTGGCGACCTCGGGCGGCATGGGGCCGGGCGGCCTCTCCGGGGTCTTCTCCGGCGGGTCGTGGCGCATACTGATGCCTCCTCACACTGGGCGGAACCGGACACCGGATGGTGCCCGGGTCGTTCGGTGTTGCGGACCCGCTCCGACCGTTCGAGCTGTCCAGGTCCGCCGGTCGGGGCGGGAGTTTCGGACCCTCCGTGCGCCCGGGGTAACAGTGCACGGAGGGGAGTTTCAGTGGGCTGACAGCCAGCCAGGACAGCCACGCAGCGCGTTCCTGCCACCACTCACGCCCAGACCTCCGCCCGGGCCGGGCGGCCGGCGCGGGCCTGTTCAGCAGCCTCGCGATACTCGGCGAGTTGGTCATCGGCCGTGAGCCTGCCCAGGTCGGCGGCCGTAACGGCCCCGAGCCACTCCCGGCCTACCTCAGCAACGGGCCCCGCGTGTTGATCTGCTGCGTCGCCAACCGCAGCAGGGTCAGTGCCGGGGACTCCTTGGCGGGCACCAGGAAGGCCTCATACGACGGGCCCTCCCGGAATCCGTGTACGTTCGGGCTCCTCATCCGCTCCCGAGAGGTCCGCATGGTCTCGGATCCCTCCACGGGCTCCGACCCGCTTGCATCAACGCCCACGGCACCTCCTGCCCTCTCGCCGTCCAAGTCCATTGGCCATCAACACAGGTGTACCTTCCACAATCCGGCCACGGAGGGGCATGCAGAGGGGCATCCTGGCGGCGTGAGCATCATCGGAGATCTGATCCGGGATCAGCGCCTGGCCCTCGGGCTGACGCAACAGAGCCTGTCCGACCGTCTCGGCCAGGAGGACGGCAACGGCAACGGCGACGGCCAGCCAGGCCGCGACCAGGTAAAGCGGTGGGAGTCCGGCAGGGTCACCCCTGGCAAGCGCTGGCTTGCCTGCCTGTCGACCGTCCTGTCCGTCCCTCTCGCCGAACTCAGCGCGGCCGCAACCGCTGCACGAATGGAGCGCCGGGCATTCCTTTCAGCGGTCGGCGCGGCAATTCCTCGTGCCCGGAAGGTCGAGCTCCGGGAGATGCTGGCAAGCATCGCGGGAGGGGATGAATCGTGGCTCTCACGGCATATCGTCCCGTACGACTTCACCGAGCAGTGGGCCAATCTCGCGAACCGCGACCAAGGCACCCGATGGCGGCTCGTACGCTGGCTCGACGACGGCTCCACGTCTATGCTTCGCGGGAACGCGCAGTCGGCCCTCTTCAAGACTCAGAAGCCCGAACTCATCGAACGAGCCGAGCAGTCCATGCGCTACGACGCCGAGACACGCGCCCGCTGCCTGCGCTGCTTCACCCGCCGGGCCTTCTCCCTGTCATGGCCCGACGCACGCACCTACACCGCCATCGCGGCCTCGACCGCACAGATCCGAACACTCGGCGCGCTCCTGCACGACCAGCACGACGCATCGAACCGCTGGTGTGCGGCGGTGTTCCTCGGCGAAGCCGTCAGCGGCGGTTCAGCCGATGCCCGGGATCTCCTCGTAGGCGCGCTACGCTCCGAGAGCAGCAGGGAAAACCTGCGCGCCATCGGACTTGCAGCGATCGGAGAGCATCCATGGAGCTGATCAGCCTCACAGCCAAAGGCGACCTGATCGAAGCACTCACAGCGGAGGCAGCAGCCCGCGGGATCCAGGACGCCGCCGTGGTGTCCGTGGTCGGCGCAGTGCGCTCCTTCACGCTTGCCAACATGAACGCCCAGACACCCCGGGAAACAGTCCTGACGACGGGGCGGTACGCCGAACTGTCCGGCAATGGCGAGATCATCGACGGCGTGGTGAACATCCACGTGACGTGTGGAATAGCTGGCGGAACCGCCCTCTCGGGCCATCTGAACGCCGCCGAGATCGGCGGACCGTTCTTCGTGAACGTCTATGTGATCCGCGCGAGTTGACGCGGAACCCAGGACGCTCGACTCCGGGCGGGCGGCCTGTTGGGCTTGCTCAGCCGGAAACAACAAAGGCCCGACCCGCCCACGAAGGCCAGGCCGGACCGTCCGCCTACGCAGCCTCGCACGATCAGTTCCGGGAGTTTGGCGGGCGAGTCCATCCGAAGAGCGAGCGCGAAGCCGGGCCGGAATACCTGAAACGTCTCCCGGTAGTCGCGGCCCAGCCGGCGAGTGTCCGCCGTTGAATCTCCTCAGTGGCGGTGGTGGTTGTCGGGTTGGGCGGGGTCACCGGGGTGTTCCAGGCCTTCTACGAGGGTGAGGCGGGCTGCCCGTTCGCGGTCGAGCCAGCGGGTGAAGGCGGCGCGGCGGGTGGCGTCGTGGATGGCGATGGTTTCGGGGGTGGTTCTGTGCTCGGAGATGAGGGTGGCTGTCCAGGGGCCGACGGTCACTTGTTCGCCCCTCGGGGCCTTGCGCAGAGCCTCGGCGAGGGCGGTCGGGAGGGTACGGGGGTCGGCCTCGAAGCCGCCGTCGGGGAGGGCGAGGTGCCAGATGACGGACGGCGGGCGGGTTGTCATCGTGCGGTAGTGGGCGAGTTCGGTCAGAGAGGGTTCGACATCGGCGGTGACGGACTCGTAGACCGCGCGCACGGCGGCGCTGCCCTCGTAGGCCGCTGCCGTGATCGAGCCTAGCTCCACGGCTGCTTGCTGGTCCAGATGGACGGGCGCCCCTTCCGCCACCGGCAAGTCGCGCTCGGCGGCCGCCGCCTCGCACAGGGCCTCCGTCAGCATCACCTGGGCCACCCAGCGCGTGAGTTGGCGGTCCTCCGGGCTTCCCCGGTGTGGGAGAGCTGTCGAGCGGGGGCCGTTGTGTAGGGCGGCGAGACGGTCGTCGAGGGCAGTGCGCGGCAGCGGGCGGCCGTCGAGGTAGCCGAGAGTCACCGGCGGACCTCCAGGGCGACGGTCGGGCTGTACTGGCAGCGGCCGAACCACATCACCTTGGCCAGTGCCCAGTACTTGCCGGGGTCGGCGTCCTCGGGAGCGGCAATGGCGAACGTGACGGCGGAGGACTCGCCGGGCGCGACGGTGAAGCCCCGGACGGGCTCCGCGATCGCCTCCCACGTGCCCCAGGGGGAGACCACCTGGAGCTCGCCCCGGATCTCGCTCCGGGTGCGGTTCGTGAGGGTCAGGCTGAGGTCCGTCCGGCCTCCGGGGGTGACCGCCAGGGACTCGCCGGCGACCGCGACGTCCAGGCCCGTGGCCCGGGCGGACGTCGCCTTCGTGCCCTGCGTGGCCACCCACTCCTCGGCGGCCTTGCCGGGGACGGGCAGCAGGTCGGGCAGGTCTCCGACGGCGAGCGTCACCACGTCCTCGATCTCCTGGCCGTCGTGTTCCAGCCGGACGGCGGCGAAGTACAGACCCGGCGAGACGTCCGCAGGCGGGGTGAGCGTCAAAGGGAAGCGGACGTGACCGCCAGGTTCGAGGCGGTACGGGCGGCTGCCGAGGCTCGTCCGCCAGCCCTCTGGCGGCAGCACGACGGCCGTGCCCTCTACGGCAACGTCGCGGAGATTCGAGGCGAGGACTGCGGAGACCTCCACCGGCTCCCCCGCCGTCCGCAGCAGCCCCGGCGAGGCGCCCACCGACACCGGCAGGTAGCCGAGCGGCGCCGGGCCACGGTTGTGCAGCCAGTAGCGGGCGTGGACGGGCTGGGCGGGTTCCGCCTCCGGGCCGAGGGCGGGGCCGGCGGAGGGGGCGGAGACGCTCGGGGTGGCCAGCAGCGTCACGATCTGCGAGCCGGAGAGGCCCAGGTCGGCCGGACCGGTCGGGCGTTCCAGCAGGTCAGCCCGCCGCAGCTCGTCCAGGCCCAGCGCGCCGCCGAGCGTCACCGTCCGTCCGAGGCCCGTCGACTCCACCAGCCTCACCATGAGATCCGGACCCACTGGCCCCACCGACCCGTGCGCGATCGGGTTGCCCGCCGGCTTCAATGCGCTCAGCAGTACCTCCCGCTGCGGCTCGACGCGCAGCCAGGACAGGGTGGACGGCAGGGGCCCGTCCTGAGCGGGCACAACACGGCCGTACAGCGGGTGGTTGAACTCCTGCCCCTGCGCGGGCAGCGTCTGCGCCCGCCAGTCCCCCGGCCCTCCAACCAGCGCGTAGCTGAACTCATGGGTCCAGTGCTGGAGTTGGAAGGACGAACCATCCGGCAGCGTACGCCGGGGCGGGTCGATCCAGACGCCGGACGGCCAGCCGGTGCAGGAGCGCATCAGGGACAGGTGCAGCGCGCCGGTGGCGTCCACTGCGAAGCCTGGGAGGCCGTAGCTGAGCAACGCCACGGTGTGGTTGACCAGTTGAGCATCGGGATCGGCCGACGGGCAGACGACCTCCACCCGCGCGTCCGCCAGGTCCGCCACCAGCGCCGTCGGGTCCGTGACGATGAGCACCGGGAGCGCCCGCAGGTCCCGCAGGTCCGCGCCGGGCCGCCATACCTCCGCGAGCGGCGAGACCGCCGGCACCCACACCGCACCGTGCGCCTTGAGCACGCTCGCGTACTCCTCGCCCGCCCGCTCGATCAACTCCCTTGCGGCCTGGTTCACTTCCGGACCGCCGACCACGATCCGGAAATCGGGCAGGTTGGAGTCCACGTCCAGCCATCCGTACCGGGCCCAGTCCGCGCCCGAGGTCGTCGCCGTGACGCCGACCCTGGCGAGCGCGACGACGAGCTCGCGGACGTCGGCGGCAGAGTCCAGCTCCGGCACGACGACCTCCGCCACGCCCAACGCCCGCTCCCCCAGCGAAGATCCGTCCGGATCGCGCAGCACCGCGCGCGCCGTCGCGCCGAGGCCGAACCAGGTGTTCGCCGGGTTGTCGAGCGTCCACGGCGCCTCCGCCGAGTCGACGTCGGGCATCGCGAAGCCGCGCCCGACGACCGCGCCCGCGACCTCGCTGACGGGCAGCGCGCCCGGCAGGTCGACGGGGAAGCGCAGCCGCAACAGCCGGTCGGCGCCGGAGTGGTCGACGACCCTGGTCCGGCAGTCGACCCGGTCGAGCCCGTGCCACAGCGTGACCGTCTGTTCGTAGCGGACGGCGTCCACGGAACCGACGATCACCAGCCGTTCCCCGAGCCGCCCGACCTCCCGCCGGACGACAGCCGCGCCCGAGCCCGGACCCGAACCCGACCCGACCACCGGCCCCTTGGGCAGCAGGTGCCAGGGGCCCTCGCCGAAGTCGGGGTGGTGCGGGTACTCCTCGTAGACGCGCAGTTCGTTCCCGATCGCGCCGTCGCGGATCAACTCCCGTTCGTGCAGCAGGTCGTAGACCGAGGCGAGACCGCCACCGCGCGCAGGATCGGCCCGCACCCGGTACCGCCCGTTGGCGATCGTCCACCCCTCGGCGACAGCCCAGGCCTCAGCCGGTACACCCGACGGCACCAGCCGCCACGTGCGCCACCCCAGCGCCGGTACGTCCGCCGCCAGGAAGCGCAGCGTGCCCCGGTCGACGACGCTCGGCACCTCCGCGCCGAGGGAGTCCAGCACCCGCACCGCGCGCACCTCCGAGGGCAGCCGGACGGCCACGAGGTCCGTCCGGTCGAAGGACAGCGTGTTCGTCACGACGACCCCAAAACCCTCCCCTTCGACGGAAATCCGCGACGTCAGCGCGTCCAGCGCCGCGTCCCGCACCTCCGCCGCGAGGTCGTGCGCCTCGCGCCAGCCGCCGAGCAGGTCGAGGTAGACCTGGTCGGACTCGGAGCCGGTGATCGCGTCGTGGTGGGCGCCGTACGCCAGGTGGCGCCACACCTTGTCGAGCGCGGCGGACGGGTACCGGCCGAGCCCGTGGACGGAGGCCAGCGCGGCGAGCTTCTCCGCGTCGACGGCGGCGACCTCGCCCGCACGCTGCGCCTGCTTGGTGTCGATGTAGGAGACGTCCTTGCCGGTGTAGACCGGGTTCATGTCCCGGGTCTGCGGGCTCAACCTGCGCCCAGAATAGGCGAGTTCGGCCCTGACGGCGTCCAGGAACTCCCTCGGCGTGGCGCACACGAAGCGCGGCCACAGGTACTTGGCGGCCCACGAGCGGTGGATCGCCGTGACCCACTTGTTCGGCGGGGTGTAGTCCGTCCCGACGGGCAGCAGCAGGTTCCGCGTGGCGCCGACCGGCTTGAGCTTGCGGTAGAGGTCGTAGACGGCCCGTTCGGCGGTGGCGAGGTCCGGGGAGGAGTCCATCCACCAGCCGGCCGAGTAGTGGTGGGGCATGTAGTGGGTGAGAACACCGTCGCCGCTGGGGGCGATCCACTCGAATTCACTCGGGAACTGCATGACCCGGGCGTCGTCCTTGCCCTCGCGGAAGTTCTTCTGGATCGGACCCCACTGGTGGAACGGGCCGCGCGCCCAGGCGCTCCCGGTGAGGCCCGCTGCAGCGAGGTGGCCGGGGAACTGCGGGTCGTGGCCGAACACGTCCAGCTGCCAGGCGGTTTGGGGATCGCCGCCGAGGATGTCCCGCTGGTAGCCGATGCCGTACACGATGTTGCGGATGGTCGTCTCGGCGCCGGTGAGGTTGGTGTTGGGCTCGTTGTAGGTGCCGCCGACGAGCTCGACCTGGCCGCGCTCCATCAGCGTCCGCAGCTGCGCGCGACGCTCGGGGTGCTGGTCGAAGTACGGCTTCAGGTAGTCGACTTCGGCGAGGACGAACTTGTAGACCGGGTCGCGCAGCGCGAGGTCCAGGTGGGCGTCGACGAGTGCGAAGCCGTTGCGCTCCCAGAGCGGACGGGTGGTCGCGTCCGCGGAGAGCAGCTCCCAGGGGGAGGTGTAGGCGGCCTGGGTGTTCCACCAGACCGGGTCGTAGTGGAAGTGCGAGACGAGGAACATCGTCCAGCCGGGCTCGGCGACTTCGACGACGGCTGCGACCTCGGAGTCCTCGACCCGCACCACGATGGGCAGTTGGGTCCCGACGGCGGCACCCGTGATCTCCAGCGGGACCTCGACCGACCCCGTGCCGGTCGCCTCGCCGCGCACGCCGGGGCCGCTGACCGCGATCCTGGTGGCGGGGCCGTCGGCGGGACCGTCGACGGTCACGCGCAACACCTGGCGCGGGGCGTCCTCGGGGCCCACGAACAGGTCGGTGCTCTCGACGGCGGTGATGGTGACCGGCACGGGCAGGGTCCTTTCTGAGAATCGGGACTACTTGCCCCAGGCCTCGAACTCGTAGATGCGGGCGGCAGGATCGGAGCTCTGGGTCGGCTTGGTGACCACCAGCCGGACGTATCGGGCCGACACGTTCACCGCATGCGTGGTGACCCCCGCCGTGTTGCCGGTGACGTTCGCGACCGTCGTCCACGGGTCGGCGGTGCCGGACCTCACCTGGATCGCGAAGTCGCGGGTGTTGTAGGACGCGCTCTCGCCGCCCGCCGACGCGTGCTTGACCACGAACCTCGACAGCTGCTTCGCCGAACCGAGGTCCACCTGGAGCCACTTGGCGGAGGTCAGGGTGCACCACTTGTCGCTCGTGCCGCCGTTCACAGTGCCGTTGACGGCCTTCGCGGGACCCTCGTCGGCGTTGCACTGCCCGGACGCGGTGGCCGGCCGGTTGAGCGCGAGGTTGCTGCCGGAGGGCGGCGTGGCGGTCCACGTCACCGTGGTGGAGGCGGCCGTCGAGCGGCCGTACGTCGTCGAGACCGCCTCGACGTCGAGCACCGTGCTGCCCTCACTGCCCGCACGATCCAACTTGCCGACGAAATAGGCGTCGTTGGGCGTGGCGCCGAGGAACGTCCGGGTGCCGTCCGTGTTGCGCCGGTACACCTCGTAGTGGTGGACGTTGCCGCCGGGTGCCGCCGTCCAGGAGAGCCGCAAGGACTGGCTGACGCCGGCCACGACGTCGCTCGCGCCGAGGACGGTGAGCCCGGAGGGCGCGGCCGGCGACTCCACCGATCCGTCGTACACGGCGAGTTGGCCGATCCGCAGGTCGTACGCCGGGTCGGAGCCTTCGACCCGGAGCCCGATCTGGGCGATCGTGCGGCCCGCGTACGGCGACAGGTCGAGGGTGTGGCGCTCCCAGCCGGTCCCGGTGTCGTCGCCGAGGTCGAGCGCCGTGAACCTGTCGGGCGCGTCGGTGAAGGAGACCGCGGCCTTGAGCTTGGTCGGCCCGGCGGCCGGGGTCTTCACGACCATCGACAGCTGGGTGGTCGCGGCCACCGGCAGGCTGGTCTGGTACAGCCGCACGGTGTTGGCCGAGTCGAGCGTGCCGGTGAGGCGCAGCGAGGAGCCGCCCTGGTAGGCGTCGGTGAAGTCGACGGACGGGCTGAGCTTGCTGCCGTCGGAGGTGACGACCCAGCGGTAGGTGGGCGGGACGTCCTGGAGCGAGAGGTTGTTCCAGCCGCCCGTGGCCACGCGGGTGCCGCCGGCGTTGTAGAAGTCCCCTTGCCCGGTGCCGAAGTTGGTGACGAAGGGCTTGGCGGTGACGGGCGAGGACTCGGCGACGTAGCCGGCGAGGCCGGGCCAGCTGTCGGAGGCGTTGGTGTTGGAGGGGTCGGCGTTGGCGCCGACCCAGTAGCGGGAGTCCTTGGCGTAGAAGTCGTTGCGGTCAGTGGCGGACTTCCAGGTCCATTCGGGCCGGTAGAGGCCGAGCGAGGTGGTGTGCGGCTGTCCGGCCGGGAAGAGCGTGTTCCAGTCGACGCTCGTGTTGTAGCCGTTGGCCTCGGTGTCGATGCCGGAGTAGAGCTCATACTCGCTGCGGCCGAGCTGCCGGGCCAGCGTACGCGAGGAGTCCAGACCGGTCGGCGTCCAGCCGAAGTTGAGGAACATCGAGTCCGAGGTGCGCTTCGAACCATCCTGCAGGAAGGGGGAGTTGGCGGAGGTGAGCGCGTTCTGCCAGGCGACGGCGCCGGAGGTGGTCATGGCGTCGTACCACATGAAGTCGGTTCCGCCGCTCTGCGCCTTGGTGTACTGCATGAGGCCGCGCAGCTGGCCGGCGAGGGTCGAATCGCCGCCGCCCGTCTCCTGGTTGATGAACCAGCCGTCGAAGCCGTAGTACTGCGCGGCCTGGACGAGCTTGTCGGCGACGGGGTAGCGGTCGCCGGACCTCTGGACGAAGTCGCGCACCCATTGGAGCTGGCCGCCGTAGGCCGCGGGCGGGAAGAAGACGGTACCGTAGACCTTGACGCCGTTGCGGTGGGCGGCGTCGATCACGGTCGGGTTGGGGGCGAGGATGAGGCCCTCGCCGGCCGAGCCGCCCCAGAAGACGAGCTTGTCGACGTACTGCCAGTAGCCGAAGGCGTAGTAGTTGGGGTCGGCGGAACCTTGGGAGGGGTTGTTCGAGGTGGGGGCGAACGACACCAGGGAGGCTATTTTCCCTTCGCCCGCACGGGCGTTGGGGTTCGCCGCGAGGGACGGGTCGCTGGTGCGCGGCTGGAGGGGGACGCGGGAGCGGTTGAAGCGGGCGTCGGGGTCGGCGGCCGGGTCCCAGGTGAGGATGGTGCTGGGGTACCAGTACGACGCGTAGGGCTGGTTCCCGGCGGCGGCAGCGACCTGCACGGCGGGCGAGGCGGGCGAGGCGTGGGCGGCCGGCACGACGCCCAGTACGGCGGTCGCGAGCACGGCGCTGAGCAGTAACGGGAGACGTCTGGACATGCGCGGACTCCGATCGAGCGGAGGCGGGTGGGGGCAGGCCCACCGGCGCGGCGGGCCCGGGTGCATGCGGGCGTGACGGTGCGCAGCGAAGGAGGCGCCGACGATCGGCTGACGGTACGCAATCAACGAAATGCGCCGGACCCCCTCGGCGCAGCGAGGCTAAACCGGTTCAGAACCGCTGTCAACGACTCGCGCAACAACCGCTCCCCCGCGTGAAACAACCGGCGGCGCCGTCGACTCCCGGATGGTCAGCCGCGGTGTCGGCATCTGCAGGTCCCGCCCGGGCCCGGTCTCGTCCACGACCTCCAGCAGGCTGCGCGCCACCTGCTCCCCGAGGGCGAAGGTGTCCCGGCTGAGCGCGGTGAGCGGCGGGTGGACGATCCGCGCGAGCACCGAGTCGTCGAAGGAGACGATCGACAGTTCGCCGGGCACGGCGACTCCCATCTCGCCCGCGACGCCCAGCCCGGCGACGGCCATCACGTCGCTGTCGTAGACGATCGCGGTGGGCCGCCTGGCGCGCGACAGCAGCGTGCGGGTGGCCGCGGCGCCCTCGGCGTCGCTGAAGTCGGTCGGCACCGACACCGCCTCTTCGAGCCCGAGCCGGCGCGAGGCGTCGCGCAGGGCGCGGATCCGCCGCTGGGTGTGCTGGAAGTGCGGTAGGCCGGCCAGGTGCGCGATCCTGCGGTGCCCGATGGCGGCCAGGTAGTCGACGATGGAGAGCATCGCCGCCCGGTCGTCGGCCCAGATCCGCAGCTGGCCGCCGCCCTTGCCGGGCCCGCCGAGGACGACCGCGGGCAGCCCGAGTTCGTCCAGCACGGGCAGCCGCGGGTCGCGGGTCTGCAGGTCGACGACGATGAAGCCGTCGACGCGGTGCTCGGAGGCCCAGCGCCGGTAGACCGCGATCTCGGCGGCGGTGTCCTCGACGACCATCAGGTGCAGCGCGACGGAACTGGCCGAGAGCACCGCCTGGAGGCCGGAGAGCAGCTGGCCGAAGAACGGCTCGACCCCGATGGTGCGGGCGGGCCGGGCGATCACGAGGCCGACGGCGTCGGACCGGGCGCCGCCGAGGGCGCGGGCGGCGCTGTGCGGCCGCCAGTTCATCTCCTCCGCGACCCGCAGGATCCGGGCCCTGGTCGCCTCGCTCACGCCGGGTCTCCCGTTGAGCGCGAAGGACACCGCGCCCTTGGAGACACCGGCCTGGCGGGCGATGTCGGCGATCGTCGGTCTGCCCACGGGATCCGGCCCCTTCTCTTGACAGTCAAGTTTAGGCGGGAGCATAGTCCCTGGAATAGCTATACCGGTTTAGTAGTCCCCCTGTGCACGCACGACTGAGCAGCATCCCCACCACCACCCTGGACCGGGAGACCCTCGATGCGAAGAATCTGGGCGGCACTGACGACAACGGCGCTCACCGCCGCCGCGCTCACCGGCTGCGGACTCGGCTCCGACGACGGCAAGAACAGCGACAGCGTGGCCAGTGCGGCGGCCACCGGCGAGGTCAAGGGCAAGGTCTCGCTCCAAACCTGGGCGCTCAAGCCGAAGTTCACCGACTACATGCAGGGGGTGATCGACGGCTTCAAGAAGAAGTACCCCGGCGTCGAGGTCGACTGGCTCGACCAGCCCGGCGACGGCTACTCCAACAAGGTGCTCAGCCAGGCCTCTGCGGGCGACCTCCCCGACGTGGTCAACCTCCCGCCGGACTTCGCCCTCCCCCTGGCGAAGAAGGACCTCCTCCTCGACGTCTCCAAGGCCGACCCGAAGCTCGCCGACGAGTACGTCGCCGGCGGCGTCGACGCCTACCGCTTCGCCGGCCAGGACGGCGTCTACGGCTACCCGTGGTACCTCAACACCGATGTGAACTACTGGAGTTCGGACCTCCTGACGCAGAGCGGCCTGGACCCGAAGAAGCTCCCGGCCGGCCTGGACGACCTCATCGCCCAGGCCCGCGTCGTGAAGGAGAAGTCCGGCGGCAAGACCTACCTGATGAGCCGCAAACCGGGCATCGGCGACCTCTACAACGCCGGTGTGAAGATCCTGGCCGACGACGGCAAGTCCTTCACCTTCAACACCCCCGAGGCCGCCGCGCTGCTCGACAGGTACCGCGACGCGTTCAAGGAGGGCCTGCTGCCCAACGACGTCCTGACCAACACCTACGCGGGCAACAGCAAGCTGTTCAACTCCGGCACCGCGGCCTGGACCACCGCCGGCGCCAACTACATCACCTCGCTCGCCACCGACAATCCGACGCTCGCCCCGAAGGTCGTCCCGTCCGCCGCGTTCAACACGCCGCCGCTGTACGTCCAGGGCGTGTCCATCCCGAAGAGCACCAAGAACCCGGCCGCCGCCGTGGCCCTCGCCCGCTGGGTCACCAACGCGGAGAACCAGGCCGCGCTGGCCCACCTGACCAGCGTCTTCCCGTCCACCAAGGCCTCCGCGAACGACCCGTTCTTCAGCCGGAGCGACGGCACCAACGCGGGCGACGCCAAGGTGATCGCCTTCACCTCGCTCGCCAAGGCGAAGCTCATCCAGCCCGTCGTGATCGACGACGCGATGAGCACGGTCATCAACCAGCAGATCGCCCTGGCGATCAGCGGCCAGGCGAGCTCGAAGCAGGCGCTCGACTCCGCGGTCCAGCAGTGCGACAAGCTGCTCAAAGGCTGACCGCATTGCCCCGGCGGAGCGGCGGGCACCCCCACCCGCCGCTCCCGCCACCGGACACGCCCCGGCCCCCAGGAAGGCATCCCCCGCATGACCCACCGGCGCTGGTTCACTCCCTGGCTGCTCGCCGGGCCCGCGATACTCTGGCTGGCCGTCTTCAACCTGTGGCCGGCCGTCAACACGGTGATCCTGTCCTTCACCAACGCCAAGCCCCTGGGCGGCGGCCGGTTCACCGGCCTGGAGAACTACGGACGCCTGCTCGACGACGAACAGCTCGCCGACGCCCTGCTCAACAGCATCGTCTTCATGCTGGTCTGCCTGCCCCTGCTGACGGTCCTCCCCCTGCTGCTCGCCCTCCTCGTCCAGCGGAAGATCCCCGGCATCACCTTCTTCCGCACCGCCTTCTACACCCCCGTCATCGCCTCCGCCGTCGTCGTCGCGCTGATCTGGGGCTGGGTGCTGGACGACCGCGGCCTCGTCAACGGCCTCCTCCAGCAGAGCGGACTCGCCGACACCCCGGTCTCCTTCCTCACCGACCGGTGGCTCCTCCTCTTCAGCGCGATCGCCCTGACCACGTGGAAGGGCCTCGGCTACTACATGGTCATCTACCTGTCCGCCCTCGCCAACGTGCCGCGCGAACTGCACGAGGCCGCGGCCGTCGACGGCGCGAGCGCGCTGCGCCGCCTGTGGCACGTCACCCTCCCGGGCGTGCGGCCGACGATAGTGCTGGTCTCCGTGCTCATCTCGGTCAGCGCGCTGCGCGTCTTCTCCGAGCTGTACGTGCTCTCCAACGGCCAAGGCGGGCCCGGCGGTCGGGACATGTCCGTGGTGATGCTGATCCAGATGTACAGCCGCGGCTTCACCGGCCACCTCGGCTACGCCTCCGCGCTCAGCCTGCTGCTGTTCGTCATCACGCTCGGCCCGATGCTGCTCCTGATGCGCCTGAACCGGAAGGCGGACTGAACCGCGATGACGCCACGCCGCTCCCGGGGCTTCAACACCCCCTCCCCCGCTCAGACTTCAGCCCGCTACGCACTCCTCGCCGTCGTCCTGCTCCTCGTCATCGGCCCGTTCCTGTGGCAGCTGTCCACCTCCCTCAAGGGCCCGGGCGAGGACGTCTACACCCGCACCCCGGAGTTCTTCCCCGCGGACCTCACCTTCGGCAACTACGGGAAGGTCGCCGACGCCATCCCGGTGTGGACCTACGCCCTCAACTCCGTGATCGTGGCGGCGATCTGCATCGCGGGCAACGTCGTCGGCTGCACCCTCGCCGGCTACGCGCTCGCCCGGCTGCGCTTCCGCGGCGCCAAACTGCTGCTCGGGCTGTTCCTCGCGACGCTCGTGCTGCCCGGCGAGGTCACGATCGTCTCCCAGTACGTGCTCGTGCGCAGCCTCGGACTCGCCGACAGCCTGGTCGGCGTCGCGCTGCCCGGCGCCCTCGCGATGCTCAACGTGCTGCTGATGCGCACCGCGTTCGCCGCCGTGCCCGTCGAGTTGGACCAGGCCGCCCTGGTCGACGGTGCCACCGTCCGGCAGCGGCTGTGGCACGTCGGGCTGCCGAACGTGCGCGGCATGCTCAGCGTGATCGTCATCTTCACGTTCATCGGCGCCTGGGACGACTTCCTGTGGCCGCTGATCGTGCTCAACGACCCGCAGAAGTACACGCTCACCGTCGGACTCCAGTACCTCAACGGCACGTTCTCCGCGAACCCCCGGCTGATCGCGGCCGGCACGATGATCGCCTTCCTGCCGATCGTCGTGGTGTTCGCCGCCTGCCAGCGCTTCTTCTTCAAGGGCGTCGAAGAGGGAGCCGTGAAGGGCTGATCCCCACCGTCCCGTCTACTCGTCGAGGATGCCCACGTGACCACCACCCCTCCGGCCCCGCGCTTCGGCGTCAACTACACCCCGACCGCGGGCTGGTTCCACCACTGGCTCGACTTCGACCTCGACGCCGTCCGCGCCGACCTCGACTCGGTCGCCGCGCTCGGCCTCGACCACGTCCGGGTGTTCCCGCTCTGGCCGCTCTTCCAGCCCAACCGCACGCTGATCCGCCCGCGCGCCGTCGAACAGCTCGCCGCACTCGTGGACGCCGCCGGGGAGCGCGGGCTCGACGTCGCCGTCGACGGACTCCAGGGCCACCTCTCCAGCTTCGACTTCCTGCCGTCCTGGACCCGGACCTGGCACCGGCGCAACCTCTTCACCGACCCCGACGTCCTCGACGGCCAGGCCGCCTACCTGCGCACCCTCGCCGAGGCGCTGCGCGAGAGGCCGAACTTCCTCGGCCTGACGCTCGGCAACGAGATCAACCAGTTCTCCGGCGACCCGCACCCCGACCCCGACCGGATCACCCCCGAGCAGGCCGACGCGTGGCTGCGCCGGATGCTCGCCGCGTGCGAGGAGGGCGCACCCGGCCGGCTGCACCTGCACGCCTCCTACGACGCCGCGTACTACCTCGACGGACACCCGTTCACGCCGTGGCACTCGGCCCGGATCGGCGCCGCCACGGCCGTGCACTCGTGGGTGTTCAACGGCACCGCCCAGCGCTACGGCGCCGCGTCCACCGCGACCGCGCAGCACGCCGCCTACCTGGTCGAGCTCGCCAAGGCGTGGGCGGAGGACCCGGCCCGCCCGGTCTGGCTCCAGGAGGTCGGCGCCCCGGCCCCGCACATCGCCCCGCAGGACGCGGCCCGCTTCACCGGAGCGACCGTCGAGGCCGTCCTGGACTGCCCGGACCTGTGGGGCGTCACCTGGTGGTGCTCACACGACGTCGACCGCTCACTCGCCGACTTCCCCGAACTCGAGTACGGACTGGGCCTGTTGACCACCGACCGGACGGTCAAGCCGGCCGGCGCCCGACTCGCCGAGGCAGCGGCCGAGGCACGGAGCACGTGGCAGCCACCCAAGCCGCGGACGACAGCGGTGGTGATCGCCGCCGGCGAGGAGAAGACGGCGCCACGGCGATCGGTCTGCGGGCCCGGCGGCGCCGTCTTCGAGGCGTTCATGCACCTCACCGAGGAGGGCGCCCGCCCGACCACCGTCCTCGCCGAACACGCCGACGACCCGGCCCACCTGGCCGCGCGCGGAATCACCGAGGTGGTCCACCCGAAGGACGTACGTTCTTACCGACCAGTCCCGCCACGCAAGGGAGCCTGCCGACATGCACGATGACCGCACCCTGGTCGAGTCCCGCCTCAAGCGCGTCCTGGACGAGCGCATCCGCCCCGCCGTGTACCCCGAATCCGTCCCGCTGACCGTCGGCATCTGGACGGCACCCGGCGAGCCCGTCCCGGTCGCCGAGGGCCTCGCCGCACCGCGCTCCCCGATCACGGTCGGCGACGCGTGGGGCGCGCCGTGGGGCACCAGCTGGCTCACCGTCACCGGAACCGTGCCGCAGGCGTGGGCCGGGCGGACGGTCGAGGCGCTGATCGACCTGGGCTTCGACGCCAACATGCCCGGCTTCCAGTGCGAGGGCCTCGTCTACCGCCCGGACGGCACCCCGGTGAAGGGCCTCAATCCGCAGAACCAGTGGGTACGGGTCGCCTCCCCGGCAGCCGGCGGCGAAACAATCGTCCTCCACGTCGAAGCGGCGTCCAACCCGGTCATCCTCGACTACCACCCCTTCCTGCCCACCGAGTTGGGCGACAAGGAAACCGCCGGCCACGCACCCCAGTACAAACTCGCCCGGATGGACCTCGCCGTCTTCGACCAGACGGTGTGGCAACTGGTGATCGACCTGGAGGTCCTGGGCGAGCTGATGGCCGAACTCCCGGTAGAGAGCGCCCGCCGCTGGGAGATCCTGCGCGCCGTAGAGCGAGCATTGGACACACTCGACCTCCAAAACATCAACGCCACTGCGACAAGCGCCCGTTCCGAACTCACAGCAGCACTGTCCGCACCCGCCGCCCCCTCCGCCCACCGCATCAGCGCCATCGGCCACGCCCACATCGACTCCGCGTGGCTGTGGCCACTGCGAGAGACGGTCCGGAAGGTGGCCCGCACGACCGCCAACATGACCGCGCTGCTGGAGGACGAGCCCGAGTTCCTCTACGCCATGTCCCAGGCACAGCAGTTCGCGTGGATCAAGGAGCACCGCCCCGAGGTCTACGCACGCGTGCGCAAGGCCGTGGCGGATGGCCGGTTCGTGCCGGCCGGCGGCATGTGGGTCGAGTCGGACACCAACATGCCGAGCTCGGAGGCGATGGCCCGTCAATTCGTCTACGGCAAACGCTTCTTCCTCGACGAATTCGGGATCGAGAACCACGAGGCCTGGCTGCCCGACACCTTCGGCTTCACCGGCGGCCTGCCGCAGATCATCCGCAACGCCGGCTCCAAGTGGCTGCTCACGCAGAAGATCTCGTGGAGCCAGGTCAACAAGTTCCCGCACCACACGTTCCTGTGGGAGGGGATCGACGGCACCCGGATCTTCACCCACTTCCCACCCGTGGACACCTACAACTGCTCGATGAAGGGCAGCGAAATCGCGCACGCCGCACGGAACTTCAAGGACAAGGGAGTGGCGAGGCACTCGCTCGCACCGACCGGCTGGGGCGACGGCGGCGGCGGGACGACTCGCGAGATGGTCGCCAAGGCCGCCCGCCTGAAAAACATCGAAGGCTCGGCGACGGTCCACTGGGAGCGCCCGGCCGAGTTCTTCGCGAAGGCCGAGGCCGAGTACCCGAACCCGCCGGTCTGGGTCGGCGAGCTGTACCTGGAACTGCACCGGGCCACGCTCACCAGCCAGGCGAAGACCAAGCAGGGCAACCGGCGCAGCGAGAACCTCCTGCGCGAGGCCGAACTGTGGTGCGCCACAGCCACATTGCGCACTGGCGCGGCGTACCCGTACGACGATCTGGACCGCATCTGGAAGACCGTACTGCTGCACCAGTTCCACGACATCCTGCCCGGCTCGTCCATCGCGTGGGTGCACCGCGAGGCCGAGGCGACGTACGCAAAGCTCGCCGACGAGCTGGAATCCCTCATCGCCCAAGCCCAGCAGGCCCTGGCCGGAAACCCAGGCGAGCGCGAACTGATCTTCAACGCAGCACCACACGAACGCAGTTCCGTCCCCGCAGGCGGAGCCGCACCGGCACCCACCACACCCGGCGGCTGCACCGCAACCGAACGCCCCGAGGGCGGATTCACCCTCCGCAACGGCCTGTTGGACATCACCATCGACAGCGACGGCCTCGTCACCTCCGTCGTCGACGTGGCAAGCGGCCGCGAAACCGTAGCCCCCGGCACCAAGGCCAACCTCCTCCAGCTTCACCCCGACTTCCCCAACATGTGGGACGCGTGGGACGTCGACCAGTTCTACCGCAACACCGGAACGGACCTCACCGAAGTCGACACGCTCACCGCCTCCGCCACCCCGGACCGGGCGACCGTCCGGATCGAGCGCTCCTTCAACTCCTCCCGCGTCGTCCAGACGCTCACCCTGCACGCGGGCGAGAAGCGCCTGGACATCGACACCGAGGTCGACTGGCACGAGACCGAGAAGTTCCTCAAGGCCGCGTTCCCGCTCGACCTCCACACCGAGCGCTACGCCGCCGAGACCCAGTTCGGCCACCTCTACCGCCCGACCCACACCAACACCAGCTGGGAGGCCGCGAAGTTCGAGGCCTGCAACCACCGCTTCGTCCACCTCGACGAACCCGGCTGGGGCGTCGCCCTCGTCACCGCGTCGACGTACGGCCACGACGTCACCCGGACCGTGCGCGACACCGACGGCGGCACGACCACGACCGTCCGCTTCTCACTGCTGCGCGCCCCACGCTTCCCGGACCCGAAGACCGACCAGGGCTCGCACCACTTCCACCACGCCCTCGTCCCCGGCGCCACCATCACCGACGCCGTCCGCGAGGGCTACCGCATCGGCCTCCCCGAACGGAGGGTCACGGGAAGCGCCGAGACGGTGACCCCCCTCCTGACCGTCGACAACGAAGCCCTGGTCGTGAGCGCCGTCAAACTCGCCGACGACCGCAGCGGCGACCTGATCGTCCGCATCTACGAGTCGAACGGAGGCCGCACGAGGGGCCGTCTGACCACGTCCTTCCCCCTCGCGGGCGCCCAGCCGTGCGACCTGCTGGAACGCCCGTGGGACGGAACGCGGGGCGACGTCACGCTGGTCGACGGCACGGTGGAGCTGGCACTCCGCCCGTTCGAGCTGGTGACACTGCGCCTGAGCCAGGCCGGCTGACAGAAGCAGCGGGCGCGCGAGGCAAAGCCACCCCCGGCCCCCGCCCATTGGGGGGGCCCCCCC
>NZ_JBFBDY010000038.1:0-27876 GCF_040683475.1 Kitasatospora sp. NPDC093558
GTCCCGGGCGCGGCGGCGCCGGGGCTTGGCCTCGCCGGTCGGGGTGCCCTCCGCCGGGGTTCCGGTGCCCGGCGCGTCGCCGGTGCCGGGGCCGAGCGCGAGCGGGGCGCGCCCGGCGGGGCGCTCCTGCGGGCCCTCGCCGTCGACCGGGACGGCGTAGGCCGGGCCGGAGCGGCCGTCGTCCTTGCCCCACGGGTCGGGCTGCGCGCCGTCCGGTCCGGGCTGGGCCTGGCGGCCGTACGCGGGGTCGTTGCCGGTGCCGTTCCACTGTTCGGGGACGGCCCGCTCGATGCGTGCGGGGGCGTTCGGCCACTGGTCGGCCGGGGTCTGGTCGTCCGTGGTCCCGGCGGCGGGCCGGCCGCGGCGTCCGCGCCGCTCGGGGGCGGTCTCCTCGGCGGGCGCGCGGTCCGCCTCGGCGTCCGCGGCGCGCTCGGCGGGCCGGTCGTCCTCGGAGCGGCGGGCGGCGGGCAGCTGGGGGATGCCCGGCAGGTCGGGCAGGACGGCGCTGTCGCCCTCCTTGGGCCGGTCGGAGCGGCCCTCGGCGGCGGCGCGCTCGGCGGCGGCCTTCGCGGCGGCCGGGTCCAGCGGCAGCTCGACGACGTACGTGGTGCCGGCCTTGCCGGGCAGCTCGTGCGGCTGGAGCACGCCGCCGTGGCGCTCGACCACCGCGCGGGCTATCGGCAGGTGGACGGGGCTGCCGCCGCGTCCGGGGCCGCGGATCTCGACCCGGGCGACGTCGCCGCGCTGGGCCGCCGCGAGGACGACCAGCGGGGGCTCGCCGGCGGACGGGGGCAGCGGAGCCCCTCCGCCGCTGGCCAGCCCGGGGGAGGCGGTGGTCGGGGCGTCCAGCGAGAGGCCGACGCCGCTGACGTCGGCGACCAGGTGGGCGAGGGCCTGCGCGAGGCGCTGCTCGTCGGCGATCACCTCGACGCCGGCGGCGTGCACCGAGAAGCGCACCCGGCCCGCGCCGACCAGTTCGCCGGCGTCCTCGACGGCCAGCCGCACGACCTTGTCCAGCGCGACCGGCACCCGCTGCTCGGCGCCCTTGCGCTCGCCCTTGGCGCCCTTCGCGTCCTTGCCGTCCCGGCCGTCGGCCTGGGCGGCCTCGCCGGCCTCGGAGCGCTGGTGCGCGAGCACGCCGTCGATCAGCCGGCCGAAGCGGCGGCACTCGTCGGCGAGGCGGCGCAGCGTCCAGTTGGCCTCCGGCCACAACTGCCCGGCCGGGTCGGCGGCGAGCGCGTCCAGGCGCCGGTTCAGCGCGGTCAGCGCGCCGCCGAGCTCGCTCTCCAGGACGGCGGTGAGGTGCTCGTTGCGGGCGATCAGGGCGAGTTCGCGGCTGCGGTCGGTGAAGGTCATCACCGCGCCGACCAGCTGGTCGCCGTCGCGCACCGGGGCGGTGGTGAGGTCGACGGTGACCGGGCGGCCGTCCTTGCGCCACAGCACGGTGCCGCGCACCCGGTGCTTGCGTCCGGAGGTCAGGGTGTCCATCAGCGCGGACTCCTCCAGCGCCAGCGGACTGCCGTCGGCCCGGGAGTGCTGGATCAGCGGGTGCAGCTCGCGCCCGCCGAGCTCGCTCGCGCGGTACTCCAGGATGTGCGCGGCGGCCGGGTTGACCAGCACGCAGCGCCCTTCGAGGTCCACGCCGAGCACGCCCTCGGCCGCGGCCCGCAGGATCATCTCGGTCTGCTTGTGCTGGCGGCGCAGCTCCGCCTCGACGCCGAGCCGGCTGGAGAGGTCGCGGACCAGCAGCAGGAGGAGGTCGCTCGCGGACGGCGAGCGGGAGCCCTCGCGGTACGGGTCGTACGGGACGAGCGGGGAGAGCGCGTAGCCACGGCCCTCGCCGGCGCCGTCGTCGGCGAAGTCGTTGCCGGACACCTCGACGGGCAGGGTGGTGCCGTCGGTGCGGTGGGCGGTCATCCGGACCGGGCGGTCGAGGGTCTCCTCCTCGCGCGGGGCCGGGCGCATCGAGCCGGGGATCCGGCTGGGATCGAACTCGGGCAGCAGGCCCAGCACGCCCATGCCGACGAGCGAGGTGCCCGGGGCCTGCAGCAGCTGGACGGCCGCGGCATTGGCATCCACGACGGTGCCGTTGCTGTTCACCAGCAACAACGCGTCGGGCAGGGCGTCGAGTATGGCGGCGAGGCGAGCAGCGCCTCGGATCGGCCTGCTGCTCACGTCGACAGGTCTCCTCGGCTTGGGGCAGCTCCTCCGGAGTCGGCAGTATCTCATTCTTCTTTGCGGTGGGGACGACCCGGCTAGTAACGTTGGCGGTGGTTGGTGCCGAGCCCCACGGGTGTGGCATCATCACAGGCACACGGAACGCGTCCGCCAAGCGGGTGCGGTCCTTGTGGAGGAGGCTTCGCCTAGTCCGGTCTATGGCGCCGCACTGCTAATGCGGTTTCGGGGTTATTCCTGATCGAGGGTTCAAATCCCTCAGCCTCCGCCAGCCGAAGGGCCCCGCCGACGATCTCGTCAGCGGGGCCCTTCGCATGTCCGGGCAGGGGCCGGAGCAATCGATTTCGTCCTGCGTCGCAGGTCATGTAATGTTGTTCCCGCAACGCCACGGAGACACGGTCACCGAGGCGAGCGCTCATAGCTCAACGGATAGAGCACTTGACTACGGATCAAGAGGTTGCAGGTTCGAATCCTGCTGAGCGCACCAACCTCCGCAAGATCGGGTTCGCCCGTTCCTTGCGCTCATAGCTCAACGGATAGAGCACTTGACTACGGATCAAGAGGTTGCAGGTTCGAATCCTGCTGAGCGCACCAGCAAGAAGCCCCCGGCCATCGGCCGGGGGCTTCTTTCGTTCTGTTCGGGGTACGAGTCGCCCGGACGGCCTCCAAACGGGTGGGACCCGGCCAAAAGCCCAGGTGTCGCAGTATGACCGGTTCAGGGTCGTGATTCCGTTTTGTCACATCGTGTGCCCAGACTGCCCGCCACCCGGCAGCCGACCGCGAAGGAGAGCCGGATGAGCCGACAGTTCCCCCGCGCAGCTGCCGCCCTGGCCGCTCTCACGGCCGGGCTCCTCATCGCCTGGAGCCTGCCCTCGGCGGCCCAGCAGTCCCCCGACGCCTGGAACGCGGAGCACCGCGCGGTCCTGCCCTCCGGCCTCTCCGTCCAGTTCGACCTCGCCACCGCACCGGGCTTCGAGGCCACCGCCGAGCCGGGCGAACTGGCCGACCGCGCCGGCGGGGGGCGCGCGGCCGGGCTGTACGCGGACGGAACGCGCCCGGGCGACCCGGCCCAGACCTTCCGGATCGACGACGCGCGGCCCCAGGCCGACGGCTCCTGGCGCACGGTCGGCACCCTCCGGCTGACGTTCTCGCGGCCGGTGCGCAACCCCCGGCTGCACGCGAGCGGGCTCGCCGCCCTCGCCACCGGCAAGTCCGGGGCCACCAGCACCGCCGCCCGGCTCACCCTCACCGGCGGCAGCCCGAGCGCCCCGGCCCTGGTCAACCGCACCGACTGGCCCGGCTGGACGGTCGACGCCAACACCCTCGCCCCGGCCGGCGCCGACGGCGCCACCGACGGCTCGGGCGGCGCCGCCGCCGAGGGCAGCCTGGAGCTCGCCGGCACGTTCCGCACCGCCGTCTTCCGGGTCGAGCAGCGCACCAACGCCAGGGCCGGCAGCACCACCGCCCCGCCCGTCCTGCGCCAGGCCTACACCGTCACCGTCGACGAGGACCTCGGCACCGCCCCCCAGGCGTACGGCAACGCCTCGCACGTGCTCTCCGACCTCTTCCTCGGCGCGGACGCCAACCCGTCGGCGCACCGCAGTGCGCGGACCGCCGTCGCGGTGCGGGGCACGGCCGACCGGCACAACCTCTGGGCCAACCCCGTGCCGCCCAAGCTCCAGCCGGGACGCGGCGAGTACCAGGGCGCCGACCCCTCCCTCGGCTTCCCGGCCGAGGCCGCGATCGGCCACTACTACCGGCTCACCGTCCCGGTGGCCGTCGGCGACCAGCCGGCGACCCTGGCCGGCTGGATCGACTGGGACCGCAGCGGGCGCTTCGACCCGGCCGACCGGGTGCAGGCCGAGGTCCGGCCCGGCGCCGACACCGCGATCCTGGAGTGGACCGTCCCCGCCGGCGCCGCGACCGGCGAGACCTGGGCCCGGCTGCGGATCGCCCGGGACCCGGCCCAGCTGATCGCCTCCGGCGGCTTCGCCGACTCCGGGGAGGTCTCCGACCAGCGGATCAAGCTGACCGTCGGGGCCGCCAGGCCCGAGATCGCCGAGCCGGTCGACGGCACCACGACCGCCGAGGTCCGGCCGCGGATCCGCGGCGAGGGCGCCGTCGCCGGGGCCACGGTCGAGGTCCGCGAGGGGGACGCACCGCTGTGCCGGGCCCGGGTCGAGCGCGGCGGCGACTGGAACTGCCGCCCCGGCGACGCGCTCGCCGCCGGCACCCACGGCCTCACTCCGGTCGAGACCACCAGCGGCGGCGTGGTGCTGCGCGGCGAGCCCGTGCGCCTCACCGTCAAGACCGCCCCGCCCGCCGCGCCCGTACTCACCCTCCCCGAGTACACCAACGACCCCGGCCTCCAGCTCACCGGCACCGGCGAGGCGGGCAACACCGTCGCGGTCGGCGACCAGCCGGTCGGGGTGCGCGGCGGCTCCGCCGGAGACGTGTGCAGCACCACGGTGCGGACGGACGGCGAGTGGTCCTGCCTGCCAGTGGAGAACCTGGCCGACGGGCGCCACCAGCTGACCCCCGTCGCGGTGGACGCGGCCGGGAACCGGACGGCCGGGAAGGCCGTGTCGCTCGTCGTCACCACCGTCCCGCCGGACAAGCCGGTGCTCACCGCGCCGGCCGCCGGGGAGACCGTCCGGACGGCGCGGCCCCGGCTGGCCGGGCGGGCCGGGACGGGCACGCGGGTGCTCGTCACCGCCCAGGCGGGCGGGGCCGCCTCGGACGAGCGGGTCGTCCTGTGCGGGGCGGCCGTGGCCGTCGACGGGAGCTGGACATGTACCGCCAACCGGGACCTGACCAACGGTGAGCAGGCCTTGACCGTCACGGCGACGGACCCGGCGGGGAACGCGGCGGCGGGGGATCCGGTGCGGGTCCGCGTCGCGGCGACGCCACCTCCGGCGGCGCCGAGCCCGGTTGCGCCGAGCGTCGCGGTGCCGTCGCCTTCGGTGGCGCCTTCGGTGGCGCCGAGCCCGGTCGTGGCGAGCCCGAGTCCGTCGCGCCCGAGTGTGCCGGGTTCGCCGAAGCCGTCCGCCTCCGCCTCTGTCTCCGCCTCGGCGTCGGTGTCCAGGCCTGCGGTGCCTACGGGGTCGGCGGTTGCGTCGGCCTCGTCGAGTGCGACCGCGCCCGCAGTGGAGGTGTTCGCGCCGGTGCCCACGGGGTGGCTGCCGATCTTCGTGCCGCCGGTCGCTCCGCCGTTCGTGCCGGCCACCGACGTCTCCGCCCCGCCGACCCCGGCCGTCGTCCCGTCGCCGTCTGGCGTTCCGTCACGATCCGCGTCTGCGTCCGCGTCGGCGTTCGTGTCCGGAACCGCCAGAGCGGGTGCGGCCGTCACCGCCGCGCCGCTATCGGCGGATGCCGCGAAGGCGCCCGCCGAGAGTGCCCGGCCGCTGCCGGTGCCGCCGGCCGCGTCGCCCGAAGGGGCGGACGGCTCGCAGGCGGCGGCCCACGAGTCCGGGCCCGCGCGGTGGCGCACCGGGCTCGCCGGCGGCCTGCTGCTGCTCGCCGCGATCGGGCTGATCACCCGCCGGGTGTTCGCCCGGGGGCCGGGTTCCCGACGGCGCTGACCTGCGCCGGAGCACCCGAGGCCCTTCCAATAGCCACTCGATTCAACCCGACCAACCGATCATGTGCCTGCGCGTCAGGTCGGCTTCGGACGATTCGTCAGTAAATGTCGACACACGACGGATTAAATGTCGCATTTGATGACGTATGAACTTAGCCTGACTCTGGCACTGCCCGTCAGATCCGGGCCGCCCGTTGCGCGACACACCGACCCCGAGGATCCGTGCATGGACGTCACCCGCGATTCTTCGCAGCGACCCGACCACCTGCCCAAGACGCTCCCGCCGGCCATGCCGGAACGTTCCGCCAATGGCGCGAGCGCGCTGGCCAAGCCCGCCAGGACGGCCGGCCCGGCCGGCCCGGCCGGCCCGGCCGACGGCGGTGCGGTCACCACCTCCGTCGCAGTCCTCCCCGGACCGGCGTACGGCAGAGCCGACCTGCGCGACCCGCTGGAGACGGCTGCCGCGGAGACCGTCGAACTCCCCGACGCCACCCCCGCCGGCGGCATCGTGGCCGTGACGTCCCGCCGGCCCCCGCGCGCCGACCAGGCGCTGCGCGAGCGCGTCGCCACCGCCCTGCCGGGCTGGGTGGCGCTCCTCGCGGTGCTCGCCGGCGTCGCCGGAGTCCTCGCGGTGCTGCTGCACGACGGCGTCATCCCGTACTGGGACGCGCTGCCCGACCTGCGCGGCACCGCCGCGCGCGGGAGCGGCCGGGCCGAGGTGGACGCCCTGTCGGTCGCCGCCGTGAGCGCCGCCGGGCTCCTCGTCGTGTACGCCCTCGCCGGGCTGCTCGCCAACGCCGGCGGCGAGACCCGGGTGCTCACCCGCTGGGGCCGCTACCGGGGCACCGTCCGCCGCACCGGCCTCGTCTGGGTCAACCCGCTGTTGCGCCGCCGTCGCGTCGACGTGCGGCTGCGGCACTGGCGCAGCGAGCCGGCCAAGGTGGTCGATCGCACCGGTACCCCGATCGTCGTCCGGCTGCTGATCGTCTGGCGGGTCAAGGACACCGCGCGGGCGCTGCTGGCGATCGAGGACCACGAGAGCTACCTGCGCGAGCAGGTCCAGGCGGTGCTTACCCGCACCGCGTCCACCCTGCCGTGCGACAGCAACGCGGCGCCCGGGCCCGCACTGCGCGACGGGCAGTGGTTCGCCGACGAGCTGACCAGGGCGCTGGCCGCCGAGGCCGCGCCGGCGGGTCTGGAGGTGTACTCGGTGCAGCCGCTGGCGCTGGACTACGCGCCCGAGGTCGCCGAGTCGATGCGTCGCCGCCGGCTGGCCGACCTGGACGCGGGTCTGCGGACGGTCCTGGTGGACGACGCGGTCGAGGCGGCGGCGCTGGCCGTCCGCCGGCTGGAGCGCGCGACCGCGCACGAACTGGACGAGGCCGCCCGCAGCGCCCTGATGGAGCAACTGCTGGTCGCCTTCGTCGCCCCGGCCGGAGTGGCCGCCTCGGTACCGTCCCCGGCCGTCCGGGCCGGGCGGAAGGAAGGACGACCCGCATGAGGATAGCCACCGGCGCGTACGCCGGCCCCGGGACCGCCGTCGCCGACGTCGGCGCCGACTTCGGGGTGATCGGGTTCGAGGAGAGCTTCGGCGGCGTCCCCGCGATCGCCGGCTGCGGCTGCCCGAACTGCGCGGCCCGGCCGCGCAGCGCCCGCCCCGGTGCGGAGGCCGGGGGCAGCCGAATACACCGCGCCGTGCGAAGTACCTGCCTGGCCACCACCGTGCTGGCGGGCGCCGGCGTCGTCGGCCTGACGGCCGGCGCCGGGACCGCGCACGCCGAGGCCGGCAAGCAGGGCTGGGACGGGTCGAAGTACTGGTTCAAGAACAGCAGCGGCGATTGGCGCTGGACGCGTCACCACGACGTCTACGCCAACCGCACCGGCAAGTCCGTGAAGACCGGCAAGTCCGGCGGCTCGGGCGGCTCGGCGGAGTCCAACGGCTCGGCCGGGTCCGACGGGATGCGGCAGGGCTGGGACGGGTCGAGGTACTGGTTCAAGGGCGTCAGCGGCGACTGGCGCTGGACCAGCCACTACGACGTCTACCTGGACCGGACCGGCCGGTCGGGCGGCTCCGGCCCGGCGCCGTCGCGGCCCTCCTCCGACGGCAGGTCCTCCGACGGCAGGTCCTCCGGGAGCACCTCCTCCGGGAGAACGGAGTCGGCCATCGACTACGCGCTCGCCCAGCTGGGCAAGCCGTACGTCTGGGGCGGCGACGGGCCGTCCGGTTACGACTGCTCGGGGCTCGTCCAGCAGGCGTACCGGCGCAGCGGGATAAGCCTGCCGCGGGTGGCCGACGACCAGTACGCCGCCACCACGCCGATCGGCGCGGGGCAGCTGCGCCGCGGTGACCTGGTGTTCTGGTCGGACAGTGGGCGCGCCTCGGGGATCCACCACGTGGGGATCTACCTGGGCGGCGGCACGTTCGTGGAGGCGCCGCGGCCGGGCAAGACGGTGCGGGTCTCCACGCTGAACGCGGGCTACTACCCGACCCACTTCGGCCGGCCGTAGGACCGGCGGCTGCGGGGGCCCCCGGCGGTTTCGACCGCCGGGGGCCCGTCGCGTTCCGGTGAGGTCAGCCGCCGGTGCGGCCGAGGGCCGCGGCGGCGTCGGTGCGGCCGGTGTTGTAGACGGTGCGCAGCTGCTGCTTGTCCCAGTCGGCGGCGAGGCCGTCGGGGTCGGGGTGGCCGTGCTCGCGCCGCCACTGCTCGACCATCGCGGTGACGCCCTCGTGGCCGGTGCGGCCGTCCGGCCCGGTGAGGGTGTTCCGTTCGATCCGGCCGGCCGCGGCGGCGTCGATGGCGTCGAGGGCGCCGCTCTGCCAGTCGGCGATGCCGGCGGCCAGGACGCGCCGGGTCAGTTCGCCGAGACCGGGGCCGGGGACGAGTTTCAGCGGGGCGTCGAGGCCGGTGTACAGGCCCTTGGCCTTCCAGGCGGCGACCTTGGCGGCGTCGTCGCGCTGGTCGAGCACGGCGTCGGCCTGGACGGCGTCGAGCACGCCGAGGGCGACGGCCGAGTTGGCGAGCAGTCCCTTGCACTCGGGCTCGGAGGCGTCGGCCGGGAGGCCGCCGAGCCGTTCCGCGATGTGCGTCAACTCGGCCTGCTGGACGAGGTGGTGGGCCTCGGGGAGGTCGGCGAGGCCGCGCAGGGTGCGGATCAGCGGGCCCTTCTCGACGGCCATCCGCACCTCGCCGGTGCGCTCGTCGGTCCACACGCCGGAGGCCGCGGCGGCGGCGTGGTCCTTGGCGGACCGGCTGGTGCCGGAGAGGACGGCGTGGGTGTCGGCGGCGTAGTCGGCGAGGGCGGCGGCGACGGGGGCGTGCAGGCCGGGCGGGAGGTGCTCGCGGCCGATGCCGGCGTCCAGCAGGGTCACGGTGTCCCGCATGACCCGGGCCTGGGCGGCGGTGTGGGCGTGGAACCCGTCCGGGTGGCCGCCGGTCGTGGCGGCCTGGATGGCGAGGCCGAGCGTGTGGTGGCCCCGGACGTGGGCGCCGGCCACCAGCTCCTCGGGCCAGCGGCGTTCGCGCAGGAGGTAGGAGAGGTGGTCGCCGCGCCGGGGGTCGCCCGGGTCCAGGAAGGCGGTGGCGGTGGCCGGGTCGTGGGCGAGGGCGGCCAGGAGACCGGTCACCGGGTCGCCGCCGCGGCCCTCGCCGAGGTGGTCCCAGGCGGGTTCGGTGCCGTCGGGGGCCCAGAGGAGCTGCGGGGACACCTGGGCCGCGCGCTCGGTGGCCAGCAGGCCTTCGCCGTAGGCGGTGAGGAAGCCCGGCGCGTACCGGCCGGAGTGCAGCAGGGCGCTCATCAGGTGGTAGCCGGTCGGCATCGGGCCGCCGCCGGGGCGGGTGAGCTGCTTCGGGCCCAGGCGGAGGATCTCCTGCTCCCAGGCGCGCATGGCCGGGTCGGTGCTGTGGGTGGCGGTGCCGAGGACGGCGCCGAGGGAGGACTGGAGGCGGCGGAGCCCGTCGGTGCGCCGCTGGTCCGAAGCAGGGGACAGCGCAGGGTCGTTGAGGTCGCGCCAGAGTTCGAGGGCGGGGCGCGGACCGAGCGTGGTGGCGAACCCGGCGGCGAAGGCGGGGTCGTCGGCGTGGGCGGTGAGCAGCGCGTCGAGGCGGGTCAGCTCGTCGGGGGCGAGCGCGGCGCGCTTCGCCGCCAGGGTGAGGGCGGCGCCGAGGTCCGCGCGGGCCTGTCGCGCCTGGGCCAGGGTGTGGCAGCCGTCCGGGCCGAACGGACGGTCCCCCGGGGCGGGCGGCGCCGAGCGCAGGGCCCATGCGGCGGCCTCGTCGGCCTCGGTGGCGGCGCGCCGGGCGGACTCGATGCGGCCGGCCAGCTCGGCGACCGCGCGGCGGCGCTCGGGCAGGAAGACGGCCTGGTACTCGGGCTGGTGGCGGGCGGCCTCGTCGTCGTGCAGCGGGTGGACGTCGGTGACGGCGCCGGTGGGGGAGACCCGGAGGTGGGCGGCGGGCGCGTCCTCGTCGGCCAGCCGGACGAGCTGCCGCTGGGCCTCACCGAACTGGTCGGAGGCGTCGGCCAGCAGCGTGCCGAGGTCGGCGGACTCCTGGCCGGCGGCGGTGAACTGGCCCGCCACCTCGGCGATCAGCGCGCGGGCCGCGGTGGCCGCCTCGCCGTCCCAGCCCTCGGCCAGCGGGCCGGCGATCTCGCCGTCGAGCCGGTCGCGCAGGCCGAGGCAGCGGGCGCGCAGGGCGGTCCACTCCTCGGCGGCGGCGGTGAGGGCGTCGAGCCTGGTGGAGCGGACGGTCTCGTAGCTCAACACGGGTGGCTCCTCGCCGGGCGGGGGGTAGCGGCGGCGGGGGCATCGCGGCGGGGAGGCAAGCCGCTACTCCTCGGCGGCCAGGGCGCGGTCGGTGGCGGCGTACGCGGTGCCGGTGGCGCGGAGGCGGTGCGCGAGGTCGTGGAGGATGCCGCCGAAGGCGGCCACCTGGTCGTCCCAGCGGGCGGCTCGGGCGCGGAGTTCGGCGCCGGTGCGCCAGCCGGCCAGGTCGGCGTGGGCGGTGGTGGTGCGGTCGCGGGCGGGGTCGTCGGCGGCGGTGAGGCCGGCGTGGAGCTCGTCGACCCGTCCGGCGTGGGCGGACAGGTCGGACGGGGAGACGGCGAAGCCGCTCCGGTCGGGGTGGTCGGGCAAGCGGGCCCCCGGGCTGCGGTGGGTCGGTCGGACTCGGACCATGGTGGCCCGGGAACGGCCGCGGGCCGTGTGCCACCACCCGTACGGGCGGCGCGCACACGGCCCGCGGGGGCGCGCGGTGGTGGCGTCAGGCGGACGCCGCGTCCAGCAGCGCCGTCTGCTCCGGGGTGAGCCGCAGCGAGGCGGCGGCCAGCAGCGGCGGGAGCTGCTCGACCGTGCGGGCGCTGGCGATCGGGGCGGCGACCGTCGGGCGGCCGGCGAGCCAGGCCAGGGCGACCGTGGCGGGCTCGGCGCCGTGCTCGGCGGCGACCTTGTCCAGCGCCGCCAGGACCTCGGGCCCGCGCGGGTCGTCCAGGTAGCGCGCGGCGCCCTCGGACCGGGCGCTGGCCACGCCGGGGCCGCCCGGGCGGTACTTGCCGGTGAGGAAGCCCGAGGCCAGCGCGTAGTACGGCACGGTCGCGAGGCCGTGCTCGGCGACCACGTCGGCCAGCGGGCCCTCGAAGGTGCCGCGCGAGACCAGGTTGTAGTGCGGCTGGACGGCCACGTACTTCGCCAGGCCCTCGCGCTCGGCGAAGGCCAGCGCCTCGGCGAGGCGTTCGGCACCGATGTTGGACGCGGCGACCGCGCGCACCTTGCCCTCGCGGACCAGTTCGTCGAGCGCGGTGACGAACTCCTCGACCGGGGTGTCGTCGTCCCGGTGGGTGTAGTAGAGGTCGATCCGCTCGACGCCCAGGCGCCGCAGCGAACCCTCGGCCGAGGCCTTGATGTTGGCCGCGCCCAGGCCGCTCGCCGCAGGGTGCATGCCGACCTTGGTGGCGATCACGACGTCGTCGCGGTTGCCGCGGCTGCGCACCCAGTTGCCGATGATCGTCTCGGACTCGCCGCCGGTGTTGCCCGGGGCCCAGGCCGAGTAGACGTCGGCGGTGTCGACGAAGTTGCCGCCGGCGGCCGCGTAGGCGTCCAGGACGGCGAAGGACTGCTCCTCGTCGGCCGTCCAGCCGAAGACGTTGCCGCCCAGGGAGAGCGGGTGGACGCTGAGGTCGGAGCTGCCGAGCCGGACCCGGTTCGGGGCGCCCGTCGGCGAGGGTGCGGTGTGGTTTCCGGTCATGGACGCAGTCAACCGGATCCTCCCGTACGGCATTCCGGGCTTCGGGCGGTCTTCACGCGGTTGTCGCACCGCCGTTGCGCGGGCGGGTGGCCTGCGGCCGGACGGAGGGTCCGGGGTGTCGGGCCGGGTGCCGGATTCGTTAGAGTCCGTGCCATGGCTGACAACGACTACGACCCCGCCGGCAGCACCCAGATGTTCCGGGCGTTCGTCGACGAGACCCCCGCGCCGCAGAGCCCCGGCTCGGTGTCCACCTACGGCCGCAGCAGCGGCAACCGCACCGGCACGATCGCGCTGATCGCCGTCATCGGCCTGGTCGTGCTGGGCGGAGTCATCTGGCTCGCGGTCAAGTGACCTTCGCGCGGGTGACCCCCGTCCGGGTCACCCCCGCGACGGAAGGCCGCCGGGTGCGGCTCAGCAGGGCTTGCGCCACGCGTTCAGGTCGAGCTGCTTCTGCATCGAGCTGAAGCCGAGCGACTTGGCCTTGGCGCAGAACTGGTCCGTGCCGACCTTGTACTCGACGTGGAAGACCGCCTTGCCCTGCTGGACGAACGGTTCGACGCGGTCGCACTCGTCGAACTGCGAGCACTCCTCGTTGACCGCGAAGTCGAAGTCGTTCAGCAGCGCCGGGATCTGGTCCAGGTCGTTCTTCAGGCCGATCGCCAGGCCGCGCTCGTGGGCGAGCTGGGCCAGCATGCGGTTGTACCGGATCTGGTCGTCACCGGTGAGCGGGAACCCGCTGTTCTGGTTGTAGGCCTCGATGGTGTCCGGCTCGATGGCGTCGAAGCCCTTGCTCCTGCACATGTCGAAGCGGGCGGCCATCAGCGGCTTGAGCTGGTCGACCTTGCGGATGTCGAACCACTTCTCGCCCTTCCAGCCGGTGTCCGAGCCCTGCAGGGCCTTGGCGAAGGCGGTCGCGTCGGGGCGGAAGCTCTCCCAGGAACCGGCGTTGACGTAGCAGATCACCTTGCGGCCCTTGGCGTGCAGCGAGGCGACCACCGACGCGTCGTTCTCGAAGCCGTCGATGTCGTAGACCGGCACGTCCACCGACTGGTCGACGTTGCCGCCGAGCTGCCACTGCCAGGTGAGGCCCGGGGTGGGCTGCCAGCGGGCGCCGGACGGCGGCGGGGCGGCGGTGCCGCCGCCCGGGGTGCCGGGGGCGGACGGCGTGCCGGGGGCCGGCGGTGTCGCGGGCGTGCCGGTCGGCGTGGGCGTCGGCGTGCCGGGAGCGCTGGGCGTGCCCGGGGTGCTGGGGGGCGCGGTGTCGCTCGGGGTACCGGGAGTGCCGGGAGCGGTCGCCGCGGGCGGCTTGCTCGGGGAGTCCTCGGCCGACGGGCTGTGGTCGTCCCCGGAGCCGGAGCTGCTGCACGCGGTGGCCAGCAGGGCGGTGGTGAGGGCGATGGCGGCCGGTAAGGGCCGGGTACGGCGGTTCACGGTTGTCGAACTCCGGATCTGGTCAGGTCAGTTCAGCGGCGGTCAGACCGTGGGGAAGGGTGCACCAGGGGTTGTCCCCGGAGCCCGGGACGGCGGCGCTGACGCCCGCCCGTCGGGCGGCGATCAGCGCGGTGGCGTCCCGTGCCTGGTCGGCGGGGACGTCGTACACCAGGTGGCAGAAGCGGGAGGCCGCGTGGCGGCCGGTCCACAGGGGCAGGGTCATCTCCCGATAGGCGTCCCAGGTGCCCTCGAAGGTGACCAGCAGGTCGGCGAGGCCGACCTCGGCGTAGCCGGGGTCGGGGTGCTCGCCGTGGCCGAACACGACGGTGCCGCAGCCGGCCGCGCGGGCCGCCGTGGCCAGCCGCCGGTAGTGCGCCAACGCGCCCGGGTGGCAGGCGACTTGGTCGAGGTAGACGCCGGTGATGCCATGCCGCTGACGATACGTCAGAATGTCGGCCACCACGGCCGCGTGGGAGCGCCGGCCGTAGTCGGTGTCGGTGTAGCCGAGCAACGGCAGGCCCGCGGAGCGCAGTTCGTCGGCGGCCTCGGCGAAGACGTTGTCCGGGACCTCGCCCGGACCGTCGGCCAGGTTGAGCACGATGGCGGCGATCCGGGCGGGGTCGGCGGCGGCGACCGCCCGCCAGGCCGCCGGGTCCACCGCGGGGTGGACGTACAGCGGCACCAGCAGGCGGCCGTCGGGGGTGGTCCCGGTCATCCGACGACCGGGGTCGGGCCGGGCTCGGTGCTGAGCCACAGGTCGCGCAGGGTGTCGGCGAGGTCGGTCTCGGGGTGCCAGCCGAGCTCCCGGGCGGCGGCCGACACGTCGGCCTGCTGCCAGGAGACCGCGGCCGAGCGCTCGGAGCCCGCCCCGCTCTCGTCGATCCGGCCGGTGAAGCCGGCCGCCGCGACCAGGCCGTCGGCGATCGCCCGGACCGGCTTGGCCTGCCCGGAGGCGAGGTTGAGCACCCGGGGGAGCGGACGGTCCGCGGCGGCGGCCAGGCCGACCGCGCGCGCGATGTCGCGGGCGTCGACGAAGTCGCGGTAGGCGGAGAGGTCCCCGACCTTCACGACGCCGTCGGCGCCCTCGGGCGCCACCCGGCGCAGCTCGGCGGCGAGCCGGCCGGGCAGCGAGCCCGCCGGTGCCCCCGGGCCGACCGGGTTGAACACCCGCAGCACCACCGCGTCCAGCGGCGAGCCGGCCACCGCGAGGGAGCCGGCCAGCTTGGTCGCGCCGTACACGCCGACGGGACGGGCGTCCGCCTCCTCGGACAGCGAGCTGCCCGTCTCGCAGACGCCGTACTCGCCGGCCGAACCGATGTGCACCAGCCGGGCCTTCGGGGCGCCCAGTTGCAGCGCCTCGCAGAGCACCGCGGGACCGCGCGCGTTCACCTCGGCGAGCTTGACCGCGCTGCCGGCCACCGCGCCGGCGAAGTTGACCACCACGTCGGGGGCCAGCGCGGCGAGTTCCTCGCCGAGCGGTCCTGGCTGGGCGGTGGCCAGGTCCAGCCGGAGGTCGTGGGCGGGCCGCCGGCCCGCGGTCAGCACGGTGGCACCGGGCAGTGACCGCAGGACGGCGGTGGCGTGGCGGCCGAGGAAGCCGTCCCCGCCGAGAAGCAGGATCCTCACGCGGCCCGTCCGTCGCTCTCGGCGCCCGCGGCGGCGGGCGCCTGGTCGGCGTCCTCGGCGGTGCGCGTGGCGGGGACCGGCAGCTCGGTGACCGCGGGCGCGACGCCGGCCGCCTCGAAGGGCATCAGCACCGGGCGGATGCCGGCGAACTCGGCGTTCGCGCGGTCGTAGTCGTCCGGGCGGCCGATGTCGAGCCAGTAGCCGCCGAAGTCGTAGGAGGACGGCGGGGTCTGGGCGGCCAGCAGGTCGAGGACCAGCTCGTCGAAGCCGAGCGGCAGGCCGGGGGTGTACTTGGCGAGCGCGGAGCGGGACACGCCGTACACGCCCATCGAGACGCGGTAGTCGATGCTCGGCTTCTCCTGGAAGCCGGTGATGCTGCCGGACTCGGTGGTCAGGACACCGAAGTCGATCTTCACCTGGCGGGCGTAGGTGGCGATGGTCAGCGGCGCGCCGGACTCCTCGTGGTGCTTGAGCACCCCGGCGAAGTCCAGGTCGGTGAGGATGTCGCCGTTCATCACCAGGAAGTGCTCGGGCAGGCGGTCCTGCATGGTGAGCAGGGGGCCCATGGTGCCGAGCGGGCTGTCCTCGACGGCGTAGCCGACGCGCAGGCCCCACTGGGAGCCGTTGCCGACGTACGCGCGGATGATGTGGCCGAGGTGGCCGATGGCCAGGGTGACGGTCTTGAAGCCCGCGGCGGCGAGCTGGCGCATCACGATCTCGAGGATCGCGTGCTGGTCGCCGATCGGGACGAGCGGCTTGGGGAGCGCGGTGGTGTAGGGGCGGAGACGGACGCCCTTACCGCCGGCCAGGATCACTGCATGCATGGTGTTTCCCCCACGGAAGGATGTGCAGGACACGGACCTTGATAACCAGGACTGACTGGATCGGTGTGGCGGTCAGACGTTGTAGATGTCGGTCTTGTAGCGGGCCAGGTTGGCCGGGTCGCGGAAGAACTCGATGGTCTGCTCCAGGCCCTGCTCCAGGCTGAAGTTCGGCTCCCAGCCGGTCGCCTCGCGCAGCTTGGTGGCGTCCGCGACCAGGCGCATGACCTCGGAGTTGGTCGGACGGATGCGCTGCTCGTCCTCCTTGACCACGAGGTCGACGCCCATCAGCTTGCCGACCAGGGTGACCAGGTCGCCCACCGAGATCTCGCCGCCGGTGCCGGCGTTGAAGGTCCGGCCGACCACGGCGTCGGCGGGCGCGGTGCCGACGGTGCGGAAGGCGTTCGCGGTGTCCTTGACGAACATGAAGTCGCGGGTCGGGCGCAGGTCGCCGAGGGTGATCTCGGTCTGGCCGGCGGCGACCTGGGCGATCACGGTCGGGATGACGGCGCGCATCGACTGGCGCGGGCCGAAGGTGTTGAACGGGCGCAGGGTGACGACCGGGGTCTCGAAGCTGGCGTAGTAGCTGTCGGCCAGCCGGTCCCCGCCGGCCTTGGAGGCCGCGTACGGGGACTGGGTGTTGATCGGGTGCTCCTCGGTGATCGGCACGGTCTGCGCGGTGCCGTAGGTCTCACTGGTCGAGGTGTGCACCAGGCGCTGGATGCCGAAGTGACGCACCGCCTCCAGCACGTTCAGGGTGCCGGTGACGTTGGTGTCGACGTACGAGTGCGGGGCCCGGTAGGAGTACGGGATCGCGATCAGGGCGGCCAGGTGGTAGACGGTCTCGGTGTTCTTGACCAGGTCGATGACCGAGCCCGGGTCCCGGACGTCGCCGAGGACGATCTCGACCGAGTCCAGCACGTCCTTCGGCAGGGTCTCCAGCCAGCCGAAGGAGGAGAAGGAGTTGTACTGGACCATCGCGCGGACGTGGTGGCCGTCGGCGACCAGGGTCTCGACGAGGTGGGAACCGATGAAGCCCTCGGCTCCGGTGACGGCGACGCTGCTCATGCGTGATTCGCTTTCTTCTTCTCAGGGGATTCGCCGGGCGCTGTGGCGGCCCGGCCGGTGGTGAGTTCGGCCGGCGTGGTGGTGCTCGTCCGGCCGTGCACGTGGTTTCGCTCGTGCGGGTGTTTCGGTGGTGTTCAGCGGTGCTGGGTGGTGCGGCCGAGCACGGGCCCGGCGATGGCGGTGAGGACGAAGGCGGCCGCCCCGCAGCCGATCAGCTGCAGGAGGGTCGGGTCCGCACCGGTCAGCAGCCCGGCGCTCTCGGCACCCGCGGCGGCCAGACAGATGAGGGCGGTGCTCCAGCTGAGCCCGAAGGCGTTCAGCAGCAGCGCCAGCCAGAGCGAGCCGCCGAGGAGCAGCAGCGCGCCGAGCTGCGGGACGCCGAGCGCGGGAGCGCCAGGCCACAGCACGGTCGCGGCGGCGTCCAGGGCGGCCACGGTGGTGAGGTAGATGAAGAGGCAGCCGAGCAGCACCCCGCCGGTGCGGCGGACGAACTCGCCGGAGGTGTGGCTGACCCGCAGCGCGGCGACGGCCATCGCCCGGTAGCGGAAGAGCAGCCACTCGGCGAGGCCGAGGCTCAGCGTCAGGGCGATCATGGCCGGGCCGGTGGGGGCGGTGTGGGCGCCCCGCGCGGCGCCGGTCTCGACCGCCTCGTGGATGGTCACGCCGAGGCCGGCGATCAGGGTGAGGGTGCCGCAGGCCAGGCCGAACAGCAGGTGCGGGATCTCCTGACGGAGCTGCAGCCTGGCCGTGACCGCGTCCTTGGCGTCCTTGTCGCCGCGGATGCAGTGCACCAGCTCCCGGGTCGCCAGGCCGACGGCCAGCACCAGCGAGGTCAGCAGGACCGACGTCCGGACGACCTGCGGGACGTCCGCCGCGAGCACCACCCCCGCGCCGACGGAGCACGGTGCCAGCGCCAGCAGCAGCAACTTCTCCCGCCCGAGCACCAGCAGCACGGTCGCCGCGCCCAGGTACGCGGACTGGCCGGCGGCGAAGAACAGCGAGGCGAGCGGCCCGCCGACGACGTACGCCGAGGCCGAGGCGATCAGCGCGCCGATCGGTGCGCCGATGCTCAGGCAGATCGCGGACTCCCGGCGCCGCAGCCGGCTGAGCCAGCGGTACGCGCGGTGCGCGAGCGCCTGGTTGAAGGCCCAGCTGGCGACGGTGGCGACGGTCAGCGCGAGCATGCCGGAGGGAAGGCCGAAGCGCATCCGGGTGGCCGCGAACAGGTTGGCGCCGAGCAGGTAGCCGAGCCCGGGCAGGGCGAACACCAGGCCGCGCACGACGCAGCGCCAGGGGTCGGCCCGCCAGGGGTTGGCGAACTCGGAGCTCGGGCCGGGGTAGCGGCGCTCGACCTTCTCGAACAGCTCCTCGGCGACGGTGAAGGCGTCGGGGCGGCCGTACAGGAGCGCGGCCTGCTCGTCGGAGAGGCCGTCGGACTCCAGGAAGGCCGCGATCTCGAAGGGGTGGACGGCGTCGGCGCAGACGTCGTGCAGCCGCTCGGCGAGTTCGTCCAGCGGGTCCGCGGAGAGGCCGAGCTCCTCCTCGGGCGCCGGCTGCGCCGGGAGGGTCGGACGACGGCGCTTGAGCGGCAGGGTGCGCAGCTGCACCGTCCGGTCGGCGCCGGCCTCATCGGGAACGAGACGAATGGGACCGCTCATGCGCCCACCTCGCTGCGCTCGGCGGCCGCTTCGCGGTACACGCACCTCTTGATAGTTCGCTCGCTTCGCTCGCTCACGCCCCCACCTCGCTCGGCTGGGGCTGGGCGGCGGCGAGCTGCTCGTCCCAGTCGGTCGGGACGTCGTCGGCGACGGCCACCACGCCGTTGGGCATCCAGCGGGCGGTGCCCAGGAGCTCGGTGTAGATGCCCCGGAAGCCGTCGATGTTCTGGCGCAGCGTGAACTGCTCGATGACGCGCAGCCGGGCCTGCTCGCCGAGCCGCCCGCGCCGCTCGGCGTCGCGCAGCAGCTCGATCGCGGCGGCGGCCATCGGCTCGGGCTCGCGCGGCGGGACGACGAGTCCGGTGTCGCCGACGGCCTCGCGCACGCCGCCGACGTCCGTCGAGACGGTCGCGCGGCCGCAGGACATCGCCTCGATCAGGGTGAACGGGAAGCCCTCGCTGATGCTGGAGAGCATGACCACGTTGCCCGCCGCGTACGCGTCGGTGATGTCGGCGACGCGGCCCTCGAAGACCACCGAGCCGGCGATGCCGAGTTCGGCGGCCAGGGCTATGCAGCCGTCCCGGTAGGCCTCGCCGCCCTTGGGGGTGCCCCCGAAGAGCCGCAGTCGCGCCTCGGGGATCTCTCGCCGGACGATCGCGAAAGCGCGGATCAGCGTCTCCAGGTCCTTGATCGGGTCGACCCGGCCGGCCCAGCTGAGCGTCGGGGTCTCGGGCTCGGGACCGGCGGGCGGGAAGGCCGCCGGGTCCACGCCGTTGTAGACGGTCCGGATGTTCGCCGACGGCGTGCCGCCGCGCTCCTCCCAGCGCCGGTTGTACCGGTTGCCGGGGGTGACGAGGGCGGCCTGCCGGTAGCTCTCCTCGGCGAGCATCCGGTAGAAGCCGAGCAGCAGCGCCTTGACCGGCCAGCGGTACGGGCCGGTGCGGTAGCCGAGGTAGCGCTCGCGCAGGTAGATGCCGTGTTCGGTGAGCAGGAACGGTACGCCGTACTGCTGAGCGGCGATCAGCCCGGGGAGGGTGGCCAGGCCGCCGCTGGCCGCGTGGGCGACGCCGTCCGTCGGCGGCTCGACCGACAGCGGGCGCAGCGCGTGTTCCAGGAGGTCGGTGGCGTTCAGGGCGTCGTGGAGGGTGGGCCGGGAGACGGCCGTGGGGAGGTAGTCGCGGGTCCAGACGTGCTGGAGGGTGCGCAGGGCGCGCTCGCTGCGCAGCGCGGGGCTGAGCAGCCCGCGCCGGGCGAGGTCGGCGAAGCCGTACAGCTCGGTGCCGAAGTGGGTGGTGTAGACCGGGTCGAGGATGGAGTGCAGGAAGCGCTCGTACGCGTTGAGGAAGCGCCGCATCTCGCTGCCGCGCGGCGCCCTGGCCTCGGCGGCCGGGCCCCACAGCGGCGCGGTGGTGACGGACCGGACGTTGGCGGGCAGCTCCCAGGCCAGCGGCTCGTGACCGGTTCCGGTGACGGCGATGATGTCGAAGTCCACGTCGGGCATGCCCTGAACGAGCTGGTCGCACCAGACGCTCACGCCGCCGTGCTGGTGCGGATACGTCCCCTCGGTGAGCAGGGTGACGCGCATCTCCTGTCCCCCCTCCTGTTCTTGCGTCGGGTGTCCGGCCTGGGTGGCCGGAACGTGAGCCGTGGCAGGGCCGGTGCCGGATTCGCCCGGCACCGGCCCCGCCATCGGGTCTTACGTGTTACCGGGTGCCGGTCTTACCGGCGTGCTTCCTGTTGAGCTCGGCCGTCCCCCCGGAGGCCAGAGAGCTCTTCACGACACCGGCGGCGTTGCCGTTGCCGTTCTTCTCGACGCCCTTTCCGGGCACCGGGGTTCCGCTGCCCGGGACCAGGACCGGGGCCTTGGTGCGGCTGGTGTCGCTGGGACCGGCGGGAACCGGAGTGGCGACGCCCTGGGGCACCACCTTCTTGTCGGCCGGAGCCGGGGCCGGGACGGACTTGGCCGCGACGCTGGGCGCGACGGCGGCCGGAGCCGCCGGAGCGGAACCCGAGGACAGCTGCAGCGAGACGGAGCTCTGCAGCGCGCCCGGCGCCACCCAGCCGGAAAGCGTACCGGCGTAAGCGGAACCGAAGGCGGTCGATCCGATGGCCAGCTTCTGAGTAGTTCCCGTCGGCATGGTGGCCTGGACCTGAACGCCGGCCGGCGCGTTCACCGTGACGGTGTTGCCGATCTTGTAGGCGGTGACCTGACCGGCGGCCAGAGCCGCGTTCCACGCCCCGCGCTTCTGGAACTCCTGGCCGATCTCGCGCTCGCCGAGGTTCACGATGGGCGCGCTGTCGGTGTAGAGCGAGCGGTAGGTGCCGAGGATCTTCTCCAGCACCGGGTACAGGATCCGGCCCTCGGAGAGGTTCGACTGGTGGATGAAGTGCGGCCGCGGGTCGTTGTTCATCACGTGGCCCAGGTCGATCCGCGCCTCCAGCGGCACGATGTACGACTGGTAGCCGGTGTTGACGTCCAGCGGCTTGGGCAGGCAGGTGGAGCTGGGGTTGTTCTCGCAGATCCCGCTGCCGCCGTTGGCCTTGCTGGTGTAGATCCAGTTGTACTCGTCGGTCTCCTCCACCGCCGAACCGGCGTTGTAGAAGACGTTCATCGGGTAGCGCGGCACGGTCAGCGTGGAGGAGCCGACGGCCCGCTGGGCGGGCTCGCGGGAGGCGTCGCTGCCCGTGAACTTGATGCCGTTGGCGGCCAGCGACGGCGCCAGGTACGGGTTGTCGCTGGTCTCCTGCGGGGCGGTCAGCAGACCGGAGTGCTCGCCGGTCACGAGGACCTGCGGGTCGACGTTCAGGCCGTTCTTCGTGGCCCAGTCGAAGTTGTTCTTGATCTGGGTCTGGATGGTGTTCTGGTCGACCCAGACGGTGTTGCCCGCGGCGTCCTTGGTGCAGCGCCACGGCACGACGGTGACGTCCTGGACGCAGCCCAGGTACGGGTGGGTGTAGGTGTGGTTGACCCACCGGTAGCTGTTCTGGTCGGCGATCATCTGGTTCGCCGTGGGGTCGACCGTGGTGTTGTTGCTGGCCTTCCAGTCCTCGCTGCCCCCACCGTTGAACACCATGTCCAGGGTGAAGTTGTTGGTGGCCTCCCACTGCTTGGTGTACTGCGCGTCGGTGGGGGTCATCCGGATCGGGTTGCTGGTGCCCGGGGTGCCGGGCGGGCAGGTCACGTCACCGGGGGTGCACTTGAGGGTGGTCGACCAGCGGTCGTCCGCGAGGAAGACGTCGTCGACGTGGGCCGCGAAGTAGTTGCGGTCGTAGCCGAGGTGGACGCCCTGGGTGATCCAGTCGACCATGCCGCGCGCCAGCAGGCGGAACTGCTGCTGGTACTGGTTGTAGACGAACGTGACGACCAGTTCCTTGCGGCCGTCGTGGGTGTACTCGCCGACCAGCGAGCCGCGCGAGGAGCTGCCCGGGATCGGGGCGTCCACGAGCGGCGTGTACGAGGCACCGGACGGCAGGCTCGCCAGCGGGGTGGCGAGGTATCCGTAGCTCTCGCTGACGTTCGGGTCGTTGTCCTCGAAGGGAACGGAGCCCTTCAGGTAGCTGAACGAACCCGAAGTGCCGGCGGTGGTGGTGGCGGCCTGGAAACCGTCCAGGGTGCCAATGTAACCGGGATTTTGCGCCCAGTTCAGGCCGACCGCCGGGCTGGCGAACGTGTACGCGTCGATCTGACGGACGTTGAATGCGGCCTCGTACGTCGCGATCGCGGTCATCTCGGCCGGCGAGTTGGTGAAGGGGTTTTCGTTGGGCAGCACGATGCCCTGGTACTTGCCCCGCGACAGCCCGTTGATCGTGTCGCTCAGGAAAGCGGCGTTGATGACGGGACGGTTGGGGTCGCTGAGGCTGACGACCTTGTACGGGGTGCCCTGGCTCTTGAGTTCGGCCGTGATGGCCGCGACGGAGGGACCGCCGTCGTCGATCACGAGGACGGTCAGATCGATCCTCGGCGTCGCGGTGTCGCCGTGTGCCAGGGTGGTCTGCAGGCCGCTGGCCAGCAGAACTGCTGCCGCGCAGGCGGCAACTCTTCGGGTCGCTCGACCCATGGTGATCCTCCCCTTGGGGTAGGCGCTTCGCTGCTCGGCGGTCGCCTGCCCTGTAGCTGTTCGCGGGCAGCAGGCTGCCCGGCGCCCATCCTGGTCGAGGGTCGGCTCCGCGAGGGACCAATTGGGCGAGAGTGCAGCAAACCTGTTACCAACGTTCATGGCGAAGCCATGAAGGCGCTGATTGTGACCGGAACAGCATCGGCCATGCAAATGATGAATTGAAAATGAAAAACCGGAACCTGAGTGCTACGCCTGGTGACCAAGCGTCATTGCCAAGCGGGCGACGTGGTGGGCTCGCCGCACACCTACACTGTGGTCGTTGCGCATGACACTCTTGCACATCCTGCCGCGCGATCGGGCAGGTTCATGCAATATCGGGCACCGCTGTGCCATGTGACAGTCCGAATATGCAATGGAGGCGCCGGCATGGCCGATCAGCAGACCGAGGCCGGTGGATTCGGCGGCGTCCGGAATGCGGTGTCCAAGCGGAGCGGAATGCCCCAGGTCGGGCGCAGTCTCGGGCTCCGGGGGGCGGTCAACGCCCGGGATCTGGGCGGCTTCCGGACGGCCGACGGAAGGGTCCTTCGGCCCGGTACGGTCCTGCGCAGCGATGGCCTGAACCATGTCACCGCGGACGACTTGAATTCGCTCCGGGCCCTCGGGCTGCGCCGCGTGGTGGACCTCCGCAGCCTCGACGAGGTCCGCGAGGCGGGCCCCGACCGCGTCCCCGGCCTCCCCGCCGCCGAACTCGCCCCCGACCTCCCCGCGGGCACCGCGGTGACCGTGGAGCCGGACACCGAGGACGGCGTGACCCTGCACCATCTCCCGGTGTTCGCACCGGACTTCGACATCTACGTGACGCTGCGCGACGCCATGGCCGACCGCAGCCCGGAGAAGCAGCGCGCGCTGCTCGGCGACGGCCGCGCCGCCGCGATGATGACCGGGCTCTACCGGTGGTTCGTCACCGACCCGCTCGCGCGCGAACGCTTCGCCGGCGTCCTGCGCCTGCTGGCCGCCCCCGACGGCCCGCCGCTGCTGTTCCACTGCACGGCCGGCAAGGACCGCACCGGCTGGGTCTCGGCGCTGCTGCTGACCGCGCTGGGTGTGGACCGCGAGACCGTCGTCGCCGACTACCTGCTCACCAACGAGCGCGCCGCGCCGGTCGTGGCCCGGGTGATGGACGACTTCGGCACCCGGGGCCTGATGCACGAACCGCGGCTGCTGCTGCCCGTGTTCCGGGCCGACGCCGCCTACCTGGCGGCGGCCTTCGAGGAGGTCGAGGCGGGCTGGTCCGGCTTCGGGGCGTTCTGGCGCGACGGCCTCGGCCTGGACGACGACGTGCTGGCCGGACTGCGGCACAACCTGCTGGACGGCGAAGCCGCCTGAGCCGCCCGGGGCGCGCCCCGTCAGCCCTCGCTGATGAGCCCTTCCCGGAGCTGGGTGAGGGTCTTGGTGAGCAGCCGGGAGACGTGCATCTGGGAGATCCCGATCTCCTCGCCGATCTGCGACTGGGTCAGGTTGCCGAAGAAGCGCAGCATGATGATCCGGCGCTCGCGCGGCGGCAGCTTGGCCAGCAGCGGCTTGAGCGACTCCCGGTACTCGACACCCTCCAGCGCGAGGTCCTCGTAGCCGAGCCGCTCGGCCAGCGGCCCGTCGCCGTCCTCCTCGCTCGGGCTGGAGTCGAGCGAGCTCGCGGTGTACGCGTTGCCGACCGCGAGGCCCTCGACCACGTCCTCCTCGCTGACGCCGAGGCAGGCGGCCAGCTCGGGGACGGTGGGGGAGCGGTCCAGCCGCTGGGCCAGCTCGTCGCCGGCCTTGGTGAGGGCGAGCCGCAGCTCCTGGAGCCGCCGCGGGACCCGGACGGACCAGCTGGTGTCCCGGAAGAAGCGCTTGATCTCGCCGACCACGGTGGGCATCGCGAAGGTGGGGAACTCCACCCCGCGCTCCGGGTCGAAGCGGTCGATCGCCTTGATCAGCCCGATCGTGCCGACCTGGACGATGTCCTCCATCGGCTCGTTGCGGCTGCGGAAGCGCGCCGAGGCGTACCGGACCAGCGGCAGGTTGAGCTCGATCAGGGTGTCGCGGACGTACGTGTGCTCGGCGCTGCCGGGCTCCAGGGCGGCCAGCCGCAGGAAGAGCGAGCGGGAGAGCGTCCGGGTGTCGAGCCCGGTGCCGGGTGACGCCCCGGCGGGCGCGTCGGGGACGGGCGGCGCGGTGGACGGCCCGCGCTGCAGCGGGATGCGGTCCTCGGCGACCACGGTGCCGTTGGCCTGACCAGCGTGGATCTCCGCAGTGCCCAGCTCTCCGGACATGCGCCCACCCCCTTGTGACTGACGGTTGAACGGGCGCCGACGCGCGGATGTTCCCGGCGTAGGCCCTCCCCCTCCATACCGGCACACGATCCCCGGCAAACCCGATCGTCGCAAGATGTCACGCGGTGGTAACGCGGAGCGATGTCAGTCTTCCCAGGAGTTGCCGGTGCGAAGCCTCGTCAGGATCCGCGCCAGCAACCGGGAGACGTGCATCTGGGACATCCCGAGCTCGGTGCTGATCTGGGACTGGGTCAGGTTGGCGAAGAACCGCAGCATGACGATCCGCCGCTCCCGCTCGGGCAGCTGGACCAGCAGGTGGCGGACCATGTCCCGGTGCTCGACCTCGGCGAGCGCGGAGTCCTCGTAGCCGAGGCGGTCCAGCAGGGCGAGCCCGCCCTCGTGCTCCTGGGCCGCCTCCAGGGAGGCCGCGTTGTAGGCCCGTCCGGCGTCCAGGCAGGCCCGGACGTCCTCCTCGGGGATGCGCAGGCTCGCGGCGATCTCGGGCACCTTGGGGGCCCGTCCGTGCAGCACCGTCAGCTCCTCCATGGCGCCGCTGACCTGGACCCACAGCTCCTGGAGCCGGCGCGGGACGTGCATGGTGCGGACGTTGTCCCGGAAGTAGCGCTTGATCTCGCCGAGGATGGTCGGCAGCGCGTAGGTGGGGAACTGGACGCCGCGGGTGGGGTCGAAGCGGTCGATCGCGTTGATCAGGCCGATGGTGCCGACCTGGACGACGTCCTCCATGGGCTCGCTGCGGCTGCGGAAGCGGGTGGCGGCGTAGCGCACCAGCGGGATGTTGACCTCGATCAGCGCGGCGCGCACCCGCTCGCGCTCCGGGGCGTCCGGGGGGAGCTCGGCCAGGCGCTCGAAGAGCACCCGGGTCAGCGTCCGGACGTCCACCGCCGGGCGTCCGCCGGGGCCGCGCAGGCCGTCCGGCCGAAGCTCGCCGGCCGGGCTGATGATCCCCGCCAGCACCTCGTCCACGGACACGTCACCCCTCCCAAAGTCGACTACGGCGGGCCCTGCGGAGCGGGTGTCGTGGCTGGTTCTTCACCTCGCCATGTCCGGCAAAACCGGTCATAGCATCACAAGGCGGGCGCAGGTCGGGCAAGTACCCGGCGGAGGTGTGTTGGTGCGTTGCCCGGCCTTCGCGGGGCCCGTCGGTGAGGCGCCGCAAGGATCGTTCCCGGACGTACGGCGGCGCCCCGCCCGAGACCCGGGCGGGGCGCCGCGGTCCGTCCGGGGGAAGCGCCCCGGGGCGGACGGTGGTCTCAGACCTCGATGTCCGCGATCACCCAGGTGGCGAACTCGCGCCACTGGCCGGCCGCGGCCTGGTGCGCCGGGTGGGTCAGGTAGGCCTGGAGCGCGTCGCGGTCCTCGACCAGGCTGTTGATCGCGTAGTCGTACGCGATGTCCCGCTCGGTGGTGTTCCAGCCGCACTCCCACTCGCGCAGCTCGGGGATCACCGAACCGAGCTCGTCGAACGCCTTGGCGCCGGCGAGGGCGCGCTCGTCGTCCTTGCGGACGCCTTCGTTGAGCTTGAACAGGACCAGGTGCCGGATCACGATGCCGCTCCTCGCGGACGGGGGTACAGAGGGTCCCGCCCACCGTAGCCGGTGCGCCGCGGCGACCCGGCGGCAGTCCGCCACGTGATCAGGCGGGGCGCCCGCCGGGACCCGTCACTTGATCAGGCCGGTCATGAAGGTGCCGACGGCCTTGGCGGCGTTCGAGATGCCCTCGAAGCCCAGCTGGACGAGCTCGGCCGAGCGGGCCGGCGAGGTGATGATCGAGTAGAGGACGAAGACGAGCAGGAGGACCATGCCGATCTTCTTCGCCTGCGCCATCGGGTGACCTTCCTCCCAGCCGTGGGCCGCCGTCATCCGGGTCCCCGAGCGGCCCTGCAGGGGCAGCTTATCCACCGGACGGGCTATCAAGTGTGCGACGCGTTCGCCCGGCGGGACGAAGGTCCCCGCGAGTGGGGCCTTTCTCCGGGTGCCCGCGCGGGGACGGGGCGGCAGGATGGATGACGTACCGAGGATCTGGCAGGAATCCCCGGTGCGTGGATCCGGAGCTCCCCGCTGTGGGACCGGGTGCCGCGGGTCCTCCCCCGACCGCGGAACCGGTTGTGGGACTCCGCCGGGGGAGCGGTTAGTCCCCCCGAACCGCTCCCCCCTCCAGGCTCCGTACTCGGCAAGGGCGTTGGTGGTCATCGGCCCCGAGTGCGGAGCCCTCTTCCGTGCCCGAGGGCGCGCGGAAACGCCGAGGGCCCGTCCGGATCGGACGGGCCCTCGGGCTTTCTGGCGGTAGCGGTGGGATTCGAACCCACGGTGGAGTTGCCCCCACACACGCTTTCGAGGCGTGCTCCTTTGGCCGCTCGGACACGCTACCGAGAGGAACTCTACCGGACGGGTGCGGCGGTCACGAAATCCGTATCCCGGCGGACCTTCAGCGGAGGGTGTCGCGGTGCTCGCCGAAGAAGGCGCGCAGCTGCTCGCCGCACTCGTCGGCGAGGACCCCCCAGATCACCTCGGGGCGGTGGTTGAGCCGCCGGTCGCGCATCACGTCGAAGAGCGAGCCGGCCGCGCCGGCCTTCTCGTCCAGGGCGCCGTAGACCACCCGGTCGATGCGGGACAGCACGATCGCGCCCGCGCACATCGTGCAGGGCTCCAGGGTCACGACCAGCGTGCAGCCGCTGAGCCGCCACTCGCCCTCCCGTCGCCCGCCGCCACCCTTGTCCGACGCGCTTCGCGCGGCTTCCCTCAATTTTTCGGCCGCCTGGCGGATCGCGACCACCTCGGCGTGCGCGGTCGGGTCGCCGACCGCCTCGCGCTCGTTGTGGCCGCGCCCGATCACCTCGCCGTCCGGGCCCAGGACGAGCGCCCCGACCGGGACGTCGCCGGTGGCC
>NZ_JBFBDY010000039.1:0-21672 GCF_040683475.1 Kitasatospora sp. NPDC093558
CCCGCGAGGCGGGGGTCGGCGGCGCCGGCCGCGACCGCTTCCTCTCGCCGGACCTGGAGGCCGCCGCCGAGCTGGTCGCCTCCGGCGCGCTGGTGAAGGCGGTCGAGCGGGTCACCGGTCCGCTGGCCTGATCCGCCGGCCTGATCCGCCGCCCGCGCGGGGCGGCCGGGGCGTCAGTCCCAGTCGCCCCGCGGACGGCGGTCCTCGCGGTCCTCGCGGTCCCGGCGGTCGGCGCGCGCGGCGGCGAAGTTGACGCCCACGATGCCGGCCCAGCAGGTGAGCAGGCCGACCAGGCCGCCGTGCTGGGCGTCGCTGGCGATCCCGGTGAGCGGGATGGCCAGGACCAGCGAGATCACCGCGAGCCGGGAGCCGGGGCGGCCGCCCGACCAGCGCGAGCGGCGCGGGCGGTGGCGGTAGTCGGGCCCGTAGCCCTCGAAGTGCTGGGGCGCGGCGTGCTCGGTCCGGGCGTCCATGCGGGCGTCCAGTCGCTTCAGGAACGAGTCGACCAGCTCCGACTCGTACTCCTTGCCCAGCTCCTTGCGGGCCTGCAGGGTGGCGTCGAGCTCGCGCCGCAGGTCGTCCTGGCGAGTGTCCATGGGGAACAGGGTGAGGCTCCGGCAGACCCCGGGTCCATCCGTTCGCGGGGGAATCCGGGCGGGCTCAGGGACAAATCAGGGTTACCCCGAGCGCGGCGTCCACCCGGCCTCCGCCAGACTGTCCGCCTGTCCGCCCACCGGGACGTCTCAGCGGCCGTCCCGCCGTACGAGACGTCTTTGCCAGCCGCCGCGCGCTGCTGCACAGTCGTCGTCCGAACCGCTCGCACCCGGAGGTACCGCCGATGACCGCCACCGACGAGACCGGCACGGTCGGTCCCTCCGCGCGCCTGCTCCAGCTCTTCGAGGGGCACCGGCTGACCCCGACCCAGCGGCGCATCGCGCACTCGCTGGTCCGGCACGCCACCGAGGCGCCGTTCCTGTCCAGCGTCGAGGTCGCCGAGCTCGCCGGGGTGAGCCAGCCGTCCGTCACCCGCTTCGCGGTGGCCCTCGGCTACGACGGCTACCCGGCGCTGCGCCGGCAGCTGCGCGAGCTCGGCGCGGGCGAGGCCGCCGCCCCGGAGGGCCCGCACGAGGCGGTGCGCAACGAGCACCAGCAGGCCGTGCTCGCCGAGATCGAGCACCTGCGCCACCTCGCCGACCTGCTCGCCGACCCCGAGCCGATCATCCGCGCCGCCCGGCTGCTCGCCGCCTCCCGCCCGCTGCCGGTACTGGGCCTGCGGGCCGCGTCCGCGCAGGCGCGGGGCTTCGCGTACTTCGCGGCCAAGGTGCACCCGGACATCCGGCTGCTCGACGAGGGTGGCAGCATGCTCGCCGACCGGCTGGAGCAGGCCACCGCGGCCGGCGCGACGGCGCTGCTCTGCTTCGCGCTGCCGCGCTACCCGCGGGAGCTGATGGACGCTCTGGCAGTGGCCAGGGAGTGCGGGCTGACGGTGCTGACGGTGGCGGACAGCGCGTTCGCGCCGGTCGCCAAGCTGTCCGACCTGATGCTGCCCGCGGCCGTCGGTACCGGTCTGGTCTTCGACACCGCGTGCGCGCCGATGATGCTGGGCCGGGTGCTGCTGCAGACCATGTGCGACGAAATCCCGGGCGCCGAGGCGCGGTTGGAGGCGATCGAACATTCGGCGGCAGCACGTGGCCTCTTCTTGGAATAGACGCAGCTTGGAGTAGCCGTCACAAACCCGGGCATCCCCTACTGCAGGGGGTGCCGCCCATGCGCGTGATCCACGAGATGAAGTTCGTCGCCCGCCTGGCCTCGGGTGCCGACGAATGGTCCTGCCCCACCTGCGGACGCCGCGTCACCCTGCGACGCCTGCCCGATCCCGAACTGACCGTCCTCGACCCGGGCGACGAGTCCGCCGTGCACGTCGGCGTCATCGAGCCGGACGCCAGGGCCGCCGCCGCGGCCGCCGAGAAGTACGGTCTCGGCCCGGTCCAGGAGATCCCCCGCCCCCCGTCCCCACCCGCCCCCGACGCCGCCGACCGCCGCTGGCTCGCCGAGATCGGCATCGACTGGGACGGCGACGCGGCGGCCTGAGGCGTTCAGCGCTTCGGAGCGTAGAGCGGCAGGTCGGCGGTGCTCAGCTCGCCCGGCAGCGGCGCGGGCAGCGGGACGGGCTCGCCGTACTTGCCGTGCAGCACGCCTTGGTACTCGCCGTCGCGGGGGTGGGTGCGGAGCGTCCAGACACCCTTGCGGGGGTCGACCGCGAGGAGCACCGGCACGCCCGCGATCGCGTACCAGCTGGTCTTCGTCGCGATGTGGCTGACCCGTTCGGAGGTCGAGATGACCTCCACGGCCAGCTCGACGTCCTGCGGGTCGGCCAGCCACTCGTCGTCGTCCTCCCAGTCGCGCGGAAGGACGACCAGGTCGGGCGTCGCGTAGTCCTCCGCGTCGTCGGGCATGGTGATCGACGAGACCTCGTAGGAGCCGAGGCCGGCAGGAAGCTTCGCGTCGAGTTGACGGGACAGGCGCTTGACGGTCCCCGCGTGCTTACCGCGAGGAGTCGGGGACATCACCAGGGTTCCTCCGATGATCTGGACGCGAAGTCCCGTGCTCTGCTCGATCTCCTCCGCCACGTCCCGGAGCCTGCCTGGCCGTACACCGATGGCCGTCATCGTGTCCTCCGCTCCCTGGTGCTGGGCCGAGTGGCTGGTGTTCGCCGGGTTCAGGCTAGCGCGCCAAGTCGGGCGGTGCCGTAGCTGATCGGATTGTTCAGGGGTCTGGTCGAACGTCGACTGTTTAGTTATATTCAACTGAACCAAGCCTGAATGAATCCATCCGCAGGAGGCCGGGACATGGTGCAGCAGCAGACGAGCGGGCCGCGCGAGGTGCGCGCGGCGCGTGGCACGGGGCTCACGACGCAGGGGTGGCAGCAGGAGGCCGCCCTGCGGATGCTCATGAACAACCTCGACCCCGAGGTCGCCGAGCACCCGTCGAAGCTGGTGGTCTACGGCGGCACCGGCAAGGCCGCGCGTGACTGGCGCTCCTTCGACGCCATGGTGAAGACCCTCCAGGGCCTGAAGCAGGACGAGACCATGCTGGTCCAGTCCGGCCGCCCGGTCGGCGTCATGCAGACCCACGAGTGGGCGCCGCGCGTGCTGATCGCCAACTCCAACCTGGTCGGCGACTGGGCCAACTGGGAGGAGTTCCGCCGCCTGGAGAGCCTCGGGCTCACCATGTACGGCCAGATGACCGCCGGGTCGTGGATCTACATCGGCACCCAGGGCATCCTCCAGGGCACCTACGAGACCTTCGCCGCCGTCGCCAACAAGCGGTACAACGGCACGCTGGAGGGCACCATCACCCTCACCGCCGGCCTCGGCGGGATGGGCGGCGCCCAGCCGCTGGCCGTCACCATGAACGGCGGCGTCGCGATCTGCATCGACTGCGACCCGTCCCGGATCTCCCGCCGCATCGAGCACCGCTACCTGGACGTCGAGGCCAAGGACCTCGCCCACGCGCTGGAGCTCGCCACCGCGGCCCGCGACAAGAAGCAGCCGCTGTCCATCGGCGTGCTGGGCAACGCCGCCGAGCTCGTCCCGCAGCTGCTCGCGATGGACGCGCCGATCGACATCGTCACCGACCAGACCAGCGCCCACGACCCGCTGAGCTACCTGCCGGTGGGCGTCGCCTTCGACGACATGGCCACCTACGCGGCCGAGAAGCCCGCCGAGTTCACCCAGCGGGCCCGCGAGTCGATGGCCCGCCACGTCGAGGCGATGGTCGGCTTCCAGGACCGCGGCGCCGAGGTCTTCGACTACGGCAACTCGATCCGCGGCGAGGCCCAGCTGGCCGGCTACGACCGGGCGTTCGCCTTCCCCGGCTTCGTCCCCGCGTACATCCGCCCGCTGTTCTGCGAGGGCAAGGGCCCGTTCCGCTGGGCGGCGCTGTCCGGCGACCCGCAGGACATCCACAAGACCGACAAGGCCGTCCTCGACCTCTTCCCGGAGAACGAGTCGCTGGCCCGCTGGATCAAGATGGCCCAGGAGAAGGTGCACTTCCAGGGCCTCCCGGCGCGCATCTGCTGGCTCGGCTACGGCGAGCGCGACAAGGCCGGCGAGCGCTTCAACGACATGGTGGCCTCCGGCGAGCTGTCCGCGCCGATCGTCATCGGCCGCGACCACCTGGACTGCGGCTCGGTCGCCTCCCCGTACCGCGAGACCGAGGCGATGCTCGACGGCTCGGACGCGATCGCCGACTGGCCGCTGCTCAACGCCATGGTCAACGTCGCCTCCGGTGCGTCCTGGGTCTCCATCCACCACGGCGGCGGCGTCGGCATCGGCCGCTCGATCCACGCCGGCCAGGTCACGGTCGCCGACGGCACCCCGCTGGCCGGGGAGAAGATCCGCCGGGTGCTCACCAACGACCCGGGCATGGGCGTCATCCGGCACGTGGACGCCGGGTACGACCGGGCCGTCGAGGTCGCCGGTGAGCGCGGGGTCCGCGTCCCGATGGGTGAGCTGTGACCTCGTCGTTCGAAGAGATGTGGGCGGAGCTGCTCCCCGTGGGCCGCTCCGCCGCGTCCGGCGGCTACCGCCGCTTCGCGTGGAACTCCGCCGACGCCGAGTGCCGGGCCTGGTTCGAGCAGCAGGCCCGCGACCGCGGCCTGACGTACGAGCTGGACCGCAACGGCAACCAGTGGGCCTGGCTGGGCGACCCGGCCGGGGATGGTGCCGTCGTCACCGGCTCGCACCTGGACTCCGTCCCCGACGGCGGCGCCTTCGACGGCCCGCTCGGCGTCGTCTCCTCCTTCGCCGCCCTGGACGAACTCCGGGGCCGGGGAGCCGAGTTCGGCCGTCCGCTGGCGATCGTCAACTTCGGTGACGAGGAGGGCGCCCGGTTCGGCGTCGCCTGCATCGGCTCCCGGCTGACGGCCGGCCTGCTGGACCGCGACGCCGCGTACGCGCTGCGCGACGGCGACGGCGTCCGGCTGCCCGACGCGATGGAACGGGCCGGGTACGACCCCACCGCGATCGGCGCGGACGACGGCCGCCTGGCCCGGATCGGCGCCTTCGTCGAGCTCCACGTCGAGCAGGGCCGCTACCTCGCCGAGGACCAGCCGGTCGGCGTGGCCGGGGCGATCTGGCCGCACGGCCGCTGGCGGTTCGACTTCCACGGCGAGGCCAACCACGCCGGCACCACCCGCATCGAGGACCGCCGCGACCCGATGCTCACCTACGCCAACACCGTGCTCTCCGCCCGGAAGAAGGCGCGGGAGGCGGGCGCCCTCGCCACCTTCGGCAAGGTCGCGGTCGAGCCCAACGGCACCAACGCGATCGCCTCCCTGGTCCGCGGCTGGCTCGACTCCCGGGCCGCCGACGAGCGCACCCTCACGGCGCTGGTCGCCGAGATCGAGCGGGCCGCCGCCGAGCGCGGCGAGCGCGACGGCGTCCGGGTCGAGCTCACCCGCGAGTCGTACACGCCGGTGGTGGAGTTCGACGGCCCGCTGCGCGACCGCCTCGCCAAGCTGCTGAACGCCCCGGTGCTGCCCACCGGCGCGGGACACGACGCCGGGATCCTGGCGTCCGCGATCCCGACCGCCATGCTGTTCGTGCGGAACCCGACCGGCGTCTCGCACTCCCCGGCCGAGCACGCCGAACTGCCCGACTGCCTCGCCGGGGTGACCGCCCTGGCCGACGTCCTGGAGGACCTGGCGTGTCAGTGACCGCTTCGGTGACGTACTGGGCGCAGTACGCCTGGCTGCCCCACAGCAACGGGCCGGTGGTCGAGCGGGACGTGCTCGTCACCACCGGCCCCGGCGGCCGGATCGATCGGGTCGTGCCGGACAGCGGGCCGTGCCCGGCCGGTGCCGTCCGGCTCGAAGGGCTGCTCGTGCCCGGCCAGGCCAACGCCCACTCGCACGCCTTCCACCGGGCCCTGCGCGGCAGCGTCCAGGTCGGCTCCGGGACGTTCTGGACCTGGCGCGACACCATGTACCGGTTCGCCGGGGCGCTCGACCCGGACCGCTACCTGGAGCTCGCCACCGCGGTCTACGCCGAGATGGCGCTCGCCGGGATCACCGCCGTCGGCGAGTTCCACTACCTGCACCACGCGCCCGGCGGCGCCCGCTACGACGACCCCAACGCGATGGGCGAGGCGCTGATCGAGGCCGCCGCCCGGGCCGGCATCCGGATCACCCTGCTCGACACCTGCTACCTGTCCTCGGGCTTCGGCGCCGAGCCGACCAGGCCGCAGCTGCGCTTCAGCGACGGCGACGCCGAGGCGTGGGCGGCCAGGGCGGACGCGCTCAAGCCGCGTGAGCACGCCCGGATCGGCGCCGCCATCCACTCCGTGCGGGCGGTTCCCGCCGAGCAGCTGGGCACCGTCGCGCGGTGGTCGGAGCTGCGCGGGGCCCCGCTGCACGTCCACCTGTCCGAGCAGACCGCCGAGAACGACGCCTGCCTGGCCGCGCACGGCGTCACCCCGACCCGGCTGCTCGCCGACCACGGCGCGCTCGGGCCGCGCACCTCGGCCGTCCACGCGACCCACCTCACCGACGAGGACGTCCGCCTCCTCGCCGACAGCTCCACCACGATCTGCATGTGCCCCACCACCGAGCGGGACCTCGCGGACGGCATCGGCCCGGCCCGCCGGCTCGCCTCGGCCGGGTGCCCGGTCAGCCTCGGCAGCGACAGCCACGCCGTCATCGACCCGTTCGAGGAGGCGCGCGCCCTGGAGCTCGACGAGCGGCTGCGGACGCGCACGCGAGGGCACTGGACGGCGAACGCGCTGCTGCGGGCCGGTACCGAGGACGGGCACGCGTCGCTCGGCTGGCCGGAGGCCGGCCGGATCGAGGCCGGCGCGCTCGCCGACTTCACCGTGATCGCCCTCGACTCGGTGCGCACCGCAGGGCCGCCGCCCGGTCTCGGCGCCGAGATCGCCGTCTTCGCGGCCTCGGCGGCGGACGTCCGGCACGTGGTGGTCGGCGGGCGGCACGTCGTCCGGGACGGCGTGCACCAGCTGGTGGCCGACGTACCGGGGGCGCTGCGGGCCTCGATCGACGCGCTGAGCTGCTGAATTCTTCTGTTCAACTCCGTTCGGAAGGCACTGTCTTGAGCACCTTGATCACGGGGATCGGCAGCCTGGTCACCAACGACCCCGGGCACGGCACCGGGCCGCTCGGCCTGCTGACCGACGCGGCCGTGGTGGTCGACGGCGACACCGTCGCCTGGGTCGGCCCGGCGGACGGAGCCCCGGCCGCGGACGAGCGCTTCGACGCGGCCGGGCGGGCGCTGCTGCCCGGGTTCGTCGACTCGCACGCCCACCTGGTGTTCGCGGGCGACCGCACCGCCGAGTTCAACGCCCGGATGTCCGGCCAGTCGTACTCGGCGGGCGGGATCCGGACCACCGTGGCGGCCACCCGGGCGGCGAGCGATGCCGAACTGGACGCGAACGTGGCGGGGTTCGTCCGGGAGGCGCTGCGCCAGGGCACCACGACCATCGAGTGCAAGTCCGGCTACGGGCTGACGGTCGAGGACGAGGCGCGGGCGCTGCGGATCGCGGCGCAGTACACGCCGGAGACGACGTACCTGGGCGCGCACATCGTGGCCCCCGAGTACGCCGAGGACCCGGCGGGTTATGTGGACCTCGTCACCGGCGAGATGCTGGACGCCTGTGCGCCGCACGCCCGTTGGGTGGACGTGTTCTGCGAGAAGGGCGCCTTCGACGGGGACCAGGCGAGGGCTGTTCTGACGGCCGGCATCGAGCGGGGGCTCACGCCGCGGGTGCACGCCAACCAGCTCACGTACGGGCCGGGTGTGCAGCTCGCGGTGGAGCTGGGGGCCGCGTCGGCGGACCACTGCACCCACCTGACGGACGAGGACGTGGCCGCGCTGGCCGGCTCCGGGACGGTCGCGACGCTGCTGCCGGGGGCGGAGTTCTCCACGCGGGCCGAGTACCCGAGCGGGCGGCGGCTGCTCGACGCGGGCGCGGTCGTGGCGCTGTCCACGGACTGCAACCCGGGCTCCAGCTTCACGAGTTCGATGGCGTTCTGTATTGCCGTGGCGGTGCGGGAGATGGGGATGACGCCGGACGAGGCAGTCTGGGCGGCGACGGCGGGCGGGGCGCACGCCCTGCGGCGCAGCGACGTCGGGACGGTGGCGGTCGGCGCGAGGGCTGATCTGCTGCTGCTGGACGCGCCGTCACATGTGCACCTGGCGTACCGCCCGGGCGTGCCGCTGACGGCCGCGGTCTGGCGGGCGGGCGTCCGGGAGGTTTGAGCCTTCGGATGACAGACGGCCCCCGCGCCCCCGGGGTGGCGGGCGCGGGGGCTCTTCGCTAGTCGAACTCGCCGGCCTTGGCGCCCTGGAGGAAGTCGGCGAACTTGAGGGGCGTGGTGCGGATGATGACGTCGCCCTCATCGGACTCCCGGATTTCGACCAGCCCGTCTATCGAGCGCGCCTCTACGCACTCGTCGTTCGAGCCGGAGTAGCTGGACTTCTGCCACGCGGAGCTATTCACGCTTGCTTTCCATTTCCTTCTTGATGGTTCCGATGAAGTCTCGGGACTCTTCCTCAGAGAGCGCGCCGGACTCGAATCGCGCGAGCAGGGATCGGAACCTTGCCATGTGGGCTGGGGCATCGAGGATGCGGATACCGAGACCGGTATCCACCTGGGCTCCATCGAGTTCGGGAACCGGCCCCTCGGCGTATGTGAAGTTCTCGCTGGAGCTTGGAATGGTGCCGACATCGAACGGAACGACTCGAACCGAGATGGTTGGTCGCCTGGAGTCTTCGATGAGGGCACCGAGCTGCTCGGCAAGGACGGCCGGTCCACTGAACTGCATGCGTAGCGCTGCTTCGTGGATGAACGCCGAGTAAGGCGTTGTGCCGGAGCGGATGAGGCGCTGCCGCTGCATTCGGAACGCTGTCCTGAGGTCGATCTCGTGGCGAGGCAGCGGCGGGAAGGTCTGAGCGAAGACGGCGGCGGCGTACGGGCCGGTCTGGAGTTGGCCCGGAACGAAAGCCATTGTGTAGGCGGTGAGCCTTCGCGCCTGACCCTCGAACTCCGCGACATCAACGAAGTCTTCGGAGAGGGTTCCGCGATACTCCTCCCACCATCCTGGCTTCTCGCGCTCCGTGATGACGTTGGAGAGAGCTTCGATCAAGGGCTCGTTGACGCACATGCACGTCGCGGCGATCGTGCGCAGGCGTTCCACGCTGATGCCGATTCTCCCTGCCTCCATCTGCGTCACCTGCGCTGGGCTCATGCCGACGAGGCGGCCGAGCTCGCTGCCGCCGAAGCCGGCCTGCTCGCGCATCCTTCGCAGCTCTGCGCCGAGCCGTCGCTGACGGAGCGTCGGGTTCGGGCGTGCAGCCATGACTTCCTTCCCGGGGTGGGGTCACCCCAGTCTGCCGCGCGCCTTGCCGGTCGGTCCATCTGAGGTGGCCGGTCCCACGATAGGGGGAAGATCTGGGATTCGGGTAAAACTTGACCTCACTCTGGGCTATCGTCGTTCACGGCTCGATCCGACGGATCGTCAGTAACGCCTGTTTCCCCGGGCAGTAGGCGCCTGCTGCCCGCGCACCGAAGAGCAGCCGCGCCCCGGCCTGGCTCACGGCGACGGCCGTCATCACCTCTCCCCACACCACAGCCTCGTGGAGGTTCCCGTGTGCACCTGTAACACCCCCTCGCTGACCCTCTCCCGGCAGGCCTTGCGGGACGCCATGACCCGCAGCGGCTGGGGCGCCGACGCCATCTTCAACGCCGAACTCGCCCTCTGCGAGCTCATCGTCAACGCCTGGCGGCACGGCGGCACCCCCGCGCCGGTCGTCTGGTTCTCCATCCTCGACCGCACCCTCCGGGTCACCGTCTCCGACGAGAGCGACGCCCTCCCGCAGCCGCGCACCCCCACCGACTACGCCGAGACCGGCCGGGGCCTCCAGCTCGTGGAGGGCCTCACCGACCGCTGGGGCGTCGACCCCCAGAAGCGCGGCAAGACCACCTGGTACGAAGTGGACTCCGCGTCGTGACCCGTGACCCCATCGCGCCGGACGACCCCCGGATGCGCGACTACACCAAGCCCCAAATCACCGCCCTCCTCGGCGAGTTGCACCGCCGAGGCCTCCCGTACGGGCTCCTCTGGGGCTCGGCCGCCACCCCCGAAGCCACGCTCGACGGCCGCATCCTGGTCGACTTCGGCAATGCGCCGGTCAGCACTCTGCTCAACCTCCTCCACCTGCTCCGCGCCCTGGAGAAGGACGAGGTGCGGCACCGGTGAACTTCTTCGTCGGCGCGATCCTCGTCGCCCTGCTCGCCCTCGCGATCGCCACCGTGGCCCTCGGCGTCGTCGCGACCCTCAAGATGCCCCGCCCCGAGGAACACGACGAGCAGCACTGAAACACGCGAAGGCCCTCGCCGACCTGCGGCGAGGGCCTCGCGGGTGCACTCTGTCAGCCGAGATACGGGATCGTCCTGCGCTCCAGGAAGTGCTGAAGCCGAAGACGCTGCGTGTGGTGCATCGGCAACTCTTCGATGTCGGTTGGAGCGACGAACCGAAGGTCGGTGGACTCGTCCGAGATCCGCAGTTCGCCGCCCGTGATGCGCGCGGTGAAGCAGACGTTGAACTGCTGGCGGACTTCGCCGTCCGAATAGGCGATCAGGTGTCGGGGATCGGTGTACGTGCCGACGAGTCCGGTGATTTCGACGTCAAGGCCGGTCTCTTCGCGGACCTCTCGGACCGCCGTGTCGGGAAGCGATTCGCCGAGATCCATCGCTCCGCCCGGCAGCGCATACAGGCCGTTGTCGGTGCGTCGCTGGAGCAGGATGCGCCCTTCGTCATCGGTCACCACGGCGGACGCTGCGACTACCAGCCGGTTTGGCTTGGGCGCGTTGGGATCGTCGAAGAACTCGGTTCGTGCCATGGCTCAGTTCTCCTCCACCGGTAGGGCGGCGTTCCACACTGCGTCGAAGCTTGCAGCATAGGTGTCGAACAGCGTCCCCGCCCCGGTTCGGCGCAGGTGCCAGACCGGCGCTCCGAAGGCGTTGACTCCCCACACGTGCGCGTTCACCAGCACTTGATCGTCTGCGCGGTAGAGGCTGTTGTAGAGAGTGGTTTCGTGGGTGCGGATCTCGATGCCCCGCGTGCCGAGCAGCGGGCGGTAGTGCATGAGGGCGAGTCTGCACCGGGACTCGATGCCATGACCGAACTTCTCCTCTTCTCCGCGCTGCCTGACGTTCTCACTGTCAGGGGCGCCGAGTGCAATCCGGACCGTGCAGCCCTCGGCCGCGCGTTCCCGAAGCAGATCATTGAGACGCGGGTACGCCTCATGGAGGAACACAGCGGCGTAGACCAGCACGTCGATGCGCTCCGCAGCTGTCCCGAGCAGGTCCACGAAGACGGACACCGGTACGTCGGCGCGCCTTTCGTAGAGTGCCACCAGCTCGGGACTTATCGCCCTTGCGGCACGTGGCTGCCGCAGGTCCGGCCACAGGGCGACCATGTCTTCTCCCAGCGCTTCAGCAGCCAGACGGGCCGTCCCCAATCGGGGCGTCCGGTTCTGATTGGCCCATCGCTCAACCGACTTGGCGTCCACTCCGGCCTTGTCGGCCAGGGCGGCACACGTCCAACCACCCGACGCCATAACGGCTTTCAGCCTCTCGTTCGGCATCTCGCCTGTCTCTCCGCAAAGCCCTGACTCTCGTAGGGACGTTGTACCGCGTGGGGGACGTTCTGAAGTGTCCATTGCGTGAGGTTTCACCGTCCCGGGCACTGCCGGAAATTGGTGACAGCTCGGCGAGAGGCGGCCAATGGCAGCGAAGACGCGGGCGGGGTAGCACCACCCAACGGGTAACTGCCCATTGGGTCCAACCAGCACGGAGGTACTGAGATGGGCAAGCGCGGAGGCGGCTCCGGGGACGGCAAGGGCGGCGGCCAGCAGGACGACAGCAACAAGGGCGCCGGACACGGCGGCGGCGGGTCCGACGAGGGCGGCAACACCTCCGACGGTTCGTCCCCGGCGGGCGGCAGCGGCAAGTGACCGGCGAAACGCACAGGGAGGCGGGCCCCCAGGGGCTCGCCTCCGCGCTGGTGGCCGGCGGCGCACTTTCCTCGGACTGGCTCCCGTCCTTCCGGGCCGTACCCCGTGAACTGTTCGTTCCGGACCGCATCTGGCCGGGCATCGCGGACGGCACCCAACAGAACCCCGCCGTGTACCGGTCACAGGACCCCGAGGCGTGGCGAACGGCGGTCTACTCGGACGTCCCGCTGACCACGCAGTGGGACGACGGGGAACACGACGGGGACGAACTCGGGACGACCCCGAGTTCGTCCAACTCCATGCCCACGATGGTGTTCTCGATGCTCCAGGACCTCGATGTCCGGCCAGGCGACCGGGTGCTGGAGGTCGGAGCGGGCACCGGGTGGAACGCGGGCCTGCTGGCCCACCGCCTGGGCAGCCCCAACGTGGTGACCGTCGAGTACGACCCGGACGTTGCCCGCAGCGCCCGGAAGAACCTGCACCGGGCCGGACTCGAACCGACCGTGGTGGAGGGCGACGGGCGGGCAGGGTGGCCGGACGGTGCTCCATACGATCGGATCATTGCCACGTGCTCCCTACTGGAGATCCCCCCGGCGTGGCTGGCGCAGACGGCGCCCGGCGGGACCATCGTGGCGCCGTTCGGCACCGAGTACGGCGGCGAGCAGATCGTCCGGCTGACCGTGAACGACGACGGGACCAGCGCGAGCGGCAGGTTCACCCGGAGTTCGGCGTTCATGCGGCTTCGCCAGCAGCGCACGGACCGGCCGCCCTTCGAGGACTACCTCCAGGGGCAGGAGTGGCCTGCCGATGCGAGGAGAAGCACGACCGTGCTGGCCCCGCCGGACACGGGCGGATGGTTCGAGCAGTTCGTCATCGGCGCGGCCGTACCCGGGGCGTTCTGGCGGGCGGAGCGCTACGACGACGGCGCGTACACGCTGTGGCTCTACAGCCGGGACACGCGGTCGTGGGCGTCGGTTGACTACGAGCGGGGCCGCACGGAGTACGAGGTGTACCAGTCCGGTCCCCGGAACCTCTGGGACGAGGTGGAGGCCGCCTGGCGCTGGTGGGACGACCAGGGCCGCCCCGGCTTCGACCGGTTCGGCCTCACGGTCACCCCGGACGCCCACACCGTGTGGCTGGACTCACCGGAGAATCCGGTGCCACCCCGAGACCGAGTCGTTCCGCCCGCTCGTACTATGCCCAACGAGCCTCACAGGAAGCCGAGTTCGTGCTGCTGACATCATCTCGATTGGTCTGATAATCGCGGATTTGGTGTCGGCGGTTCTGGTTGCGGGATCGTAGGGCCCCCGCGCGCGAGCGGCGCGCGGGGGCCCTACCAACGAAAGGGCGAACCCATGAAGAAGATCGCTGCGAAGCTCTGGCGGATCATCCGTGGTCCGATGCAGTGGCGCGTGCTGTGGCTGTGGCACTCGAAGTTCATGGTCGGGGTGACGGGCATCGTCCGCGACCAGGACAGTCGTGTGCTGCTGCTGAAACACCGCATGTGGCCGGAGGGCCGGCAGTGGGGTCTGCCGACTGGCTACGCCAACAAGGGCGAGAGCTTCGAAGACACGATCGTGCGTGAGGTCCGGGAGGAGACCGGACTCACGGTGAAGGTGTGCGAGCTGGCGCACCTGAAGAGCGGCTACAAACTGCGCGTCGAAGTCGCCTACGAGGCCCTGTACGTCACCGGACAGGTCAGGGTGGCCTCGTTCGAGATCCTGGAGGCTCGATGGTTCTCACCGGACGAACTCCCCGAGGGAGTGCAGGAGTCACACCGGCAGCTGATCAGTCGTCGGCCGTACTGACCCTCCCGCTCGACCCGGCCCGATGCGTTCGGTGGCTTCCACCATCCGAACCAGGGGTACCGGCATGTGCAACTGGCGTCCGTGGTCACGAGGTACGGGCGGCTGAATGATCCCCGGCTGGCGTCGCCGGAACTGGTGGCGCTCGACCTCCTTCGGAGCTACGCGCACGACTGCCTGCACTGGGGGTCGTTCCGGGAGTACCGACTCCGAGGTGAGCAGGTGATCCGAAGCCGCTACGGGATCAACCACCGTGACCAGCACGGTCGGACGTACTCGGCCCCGGACAGGGGCGATGCTCCCTCGACGCGGAATCTCGGCATCGTGATGGAAGGGGCCACGGATCGGGAGGCTCGGACGATCGCAGCTGCGGTGGCCGACCGTCTCGGCCTCGCCGAACGCATCGCGGCATCCGATCGCCTGGCGTTCCGCGACACCACGGGACGGCTGGAGCCGAGCGACTTCGATCACGCGGAGCCTGGTGCTGCCACCCGCTTCCACCTGGCCATGGCCGGATATGAGCACGGCGTCGGCGCGCGCTATCAGCACTTCCTCGTGGACATGGGCGGGCCCGACACGGGCACACTGCACGCGATCATCATCGCAGCGATGATCAGCGGCGATCTGTCCGGCCTTTCGAGTTGGCTCGACCAGCGGGCCCCGCGGCTTTCCGCCGAACCTTCCACTCACCGGCCTACTCGGGGCCCGATTCCGGTGAGTGGACGACAACGGCGAGTAGCGCGTGACCCTTCGGGCTCCGCAGTCTCGTGCCCCGAGTCTTCGACCCGGCCGGCCGGCACGGTGGACGGGCCCGTCCACAGACGGACTGCCCGGTTGTTTGGCGCAGGAAGTCGGCCGGGCCGACTTCCTGCGCGGTCAGGTGTTGTCTATCCGACGCCCAACGAGCGCCGCAGGAAGCCGAGTTCGTGCTGCAGCAGGTTCGCCGCCACGGTCTCGTCGGTGGGGGAGTGCGTCGTGTTGCTCAGCGGGAGCACCTCGTGCGGGCGGCCTGCGGCGAGCAGTGCGCTGGACAGGCGCAGGGCGTGGACGGGGAAGACGTTGTCGTCCGCGAGGCCCTGGATCAGCAGCAGGGGGCGGCGCAGGTTCGGGGCGTCGGCGATCAGCGAGCCCGAGTCGTAGTGCCCGGGGTGCTCGTCCGGGTGGCCGAGGAAGCGTTCCTGCCAGTGGGTGGTGTAGAGCCGCTGGTCGGTGGGTGCGGCTCCGGCCGACGCCGCGTGGAAGACGTCCGGGCGGCGCAGGACGGCGAGTGCGGCGAGGTAGCCGCCGTAGGACCAGCCGCGGATGGCGACCCGGTCGAGGTCGAGCACGCCGGGGCGGAGCTTCGCGGCCTCGTGCAGGCCGTCGACCTGGTCCTCCAGGGCCGGTCCGGCCTTGTCGCCGTAGATCTCCTTGCTCCAGCGGGGCCCGCGTCCCGGCGTGCCGCGGCCGTCCACCACGAGCACTGCGAAGCCCTGCTCGGCGAACCAGCGCGAGACGAGGTCCCACCACACGCCGCCGGTGCCGACCTTGCGCATGGCCGGGCCGCCGTACGGGTCGAGCAGGACGGGCAGCGGGCCGTCCTCCGGGCGGTAGCCGGTGGGGAGGAAGAGCGCGGCGCGCATCTCGCGCGGGCCGAGGCGGAGCAGCTCGGGGGCGGCGGTGAGCACGGGCGGCTCGGCGTGTGAGGTGAGCGCCACAGCGCCGTGACTCTCCCGCAGGACGGTGGTGCGCCCGGCCGGGAAGCCCTCGACGCGGGTGGTGAGGACCAGCGTGCCGCCCCGGCGGACGCCGGTGTGCTGGCCCGGGCCCTCGCTCAGCCGCCGTGTGCCGACGCCCGGTTCGTAGCTCCAGAGGTGCGTCTCGGTGGGCTCGTCGACGGCGGTGAACAGCACCTGCTCGCCCTCCGTCCCGAGCACCTCCCACAGCTGGAGCCCGCGCGGGGTGACGGGCCTGCCGTCGACCGTCAGGTGCTGGGTGTCGCCGCGGACGGCGGTGTCGACGAGGGCGCCGGAGGCGGTGCGCACGGGCAGCCCGGGGACGAGCTCGACCCAGTGGTCGTCGCGCTGCTCGGCGAGCACCCGGGTGGAGCCATCGGGCTCGATCGCCAAGGTCCGGAGCGTCCGCTGGTCGCGGCTCTGGACGCAGGCGTACGCGCCGTGGCCATCCCAGCCGGCGGCGGTGACGTACTCGAACGAGGCCCGGTCCCAGCGGACTTCGGTCCGGGTGCCGTCGAGGCCGAGCAGCCACAGCGAGACGTCGGCGTTGGCGGTGCCGGCGAGCGGGTAGCGGATGGCGCGCGGGGCCCTGGCCGGGTCGGCGGGGTCGGCGAGGTGCAGCCGGGTGACGTCGCGCTCGTCGACCCGGGCGACGAGCAGCGCGGTGCCGTCGGGGGACCACCAGTGGGCGCGGGAGCGGTACATCTCCTCGGTGGCGACGTGCTCGGCGACGCCGTACGTCACGTCCTCGGCCTCGGGCTCGGCGAGCGCGCGGTCCCCGGTGCCGTCGACGGCGACCACCCGCAGGGCGCCGGTGCCGACGTACGCGATCCGGCGGCCGGTCGGGTCGAGGCGCGGGTCGTACACCTCGGTGGCGGTGGGGACGGCGCGGACGGTGCCCGCGGCGGTGTCGGCGAGCCACAGGTGGCCGCCGAGCGCGAAGGCGGCGAGCCGGCCGGTGGCGTCGGTGGAGAAGGCGGTGATGCCGGAGGCGGCGACCCTGGCCCGCTCGCGCCGGATCCGCTCGGCCTCGGGGAGTTCGCCGTCGTCCGCGCCGAGCGCGGCCGGGTCGGCGACCAGCCGCTCCTCGCCGGTGGCGGTGTCGAGCGCCCAGAGGCGGTTGACCGGGTCGGCGCCGCCGGGGCTGCGGACGAACAGGACGGTCGCGCCGTCGGCGGTGACGACGGGGTGGGTGGGGGTGCCCAGCGCGAAGCGCCGGGTGCGGGCGAGTTGACGGGGGAGTGCGTCTGTCGGCATGTCGGGCACCATAGGCAGGTCCGCCACCACCCGGTCGAGTGGTTTACCCGTCCGCGACGGCGCACGCACAACGCGGCCGGGGCCGGTGCGGATTCCAGGAATCCACACCGGCCCCGGCCGGAACGCGGTTGCGTCAGTGCACGTCGCCCATGAGGGCCTGGACGCGCTTGCGGTAGCCGTACACGGCGATTCCCGCGAGGACCGCGAGCGCGGCCTGCATCGCGATGATCCCGATGCCGTCGAGGTCGACGCCGGCGATCGACAGGAGGCTGGTGGCGCAGTCACCGGCGGTGACGGCGAGGAACCAGACGCCCATCATCTGGGAGGCGTACTTCTGCGGCGCCATCTTGGTGGTGACCGAGAGGCCGACCGGGGAGACGCACAGCTCGCCGATGGTCTGGATCATGTAGATCGTGACGAGCCACATCGGGGAGACCTTGCTGCCGTCGCCCGCCATGTTCATCGGGACGATGAAGACGAAGAACGAGGCGCCGATCAGGACGATGCCCATCGCGAACTTCACGATGGTGTTGGGCTCCTTGTTGCGGCGCGAGAGCCACAGCCACAGCCAGGCGAAGACCGGCGCGAGCGCCATCACGAACAGCGGGTTCAGCGACTGGTACCAGGTGGCGGAGAAGCCGAAGCCGAGCACGGTGTCGGCGGTCTTCTTGTCGCCGAACAGGGAGAGGGTCGACCCGCCCTGGTCGTAGATCATCCAGAAGATGGCGGCCGCGGCGAAGAACCAGATGTACGCGCTCATCTTGGACTGCTCGGTGGCGCTCAGGTCCTTGTCGCGCTTGATGCGGACCAGCACGGCAACCGGGATGATCAGGCCGGCCAGGGTCAGCGGGACCAGGGCCCAGTTCAGCGTGTAGTAGCCGAGGCTCACGACGGCGACGTAGAAGGCGACGGCCGCGAGGACGATCGCGCCGGCCTTCACCAGCAGGCTCTTGCGCTCCGCGGGCAGCAGCGGGTTGGGGACCTGGCTGCTCTTGGGGCTCAGGTGGCGGGTGCCGAGGAGGAACTGCACCAGGCCGAGGGCCATGCCGACCGCGGCCAGCCCGAAGCCCAGGTGCCAGTTGTGCTCCTTGCCGATCGTTCCGATGATGAACGGGGCGGCGAAGGCACCGAGGTTGATGCTCATGTAGAAGACCGTGAAGCCGCCGTCGCGGCGCGGGTCGTCCGGGCCGTCGTAGAGGTGGCCGACCATCGTGGAGATGTTGGCCTTCAGCAGCCCGGAGCCGAGCGCGACCAGGAGCAGGCCGAGGAAGAACGCGACCTGGCCCGGAACGGCCAGCGCGATGTGGCCGCTCATGATCACGAAACCGGCGATGGCGACGGTCTTGCGGGCGCCCCAGACCCGGTCGCCGAACCAGCCACCGGGGTAGGCCATGAGGTAGACCATCGAGACGTAGACCGAGTAGATCGCCGTCGCCGTGGTCGCCGTCATGGCGAGGCCGCCGCCCTGGCTGCCGGTGGCAGCGTCGGCGCCGCCGGAGACCAGGTAGTAGATCAGGAGCGCGCGCATGCCGTAGTAGGAGAAGCGCTCCCACATCTCGGTCATGAACAGGGTGGCGAGACCTCGGGGGTGGCCGAGGAAGGTCTTGCCGCTGGGAGGGGCCGACAGGTCGGCGGAGTCCCGGGTCGTAGACGCCATGAGTTAGTGGTTCCTTGCCTGAAGCGTCCGCCAAGGGGGGTGGCAGCGGACGTGGACGGGACCACTGTACGTGGCGACATTTGGCGTTATCAGATGACAAAGACCGCGAATCAGGGGCGTGAATAACGAAGTTCGCAGCAGATCTGCCCGGTCGATCCATGGTAGATGGGGACGTCTTCCTTCGGATTCAAGATTCAGGGGCGGAATCTTCGCCGAACAAGCGGTCGGGATCTGTTCGTTGAGCGGACGCGGGCCCTTGTATAACGATCACGCTCTGTGAACTACTTCACAGGGCCATCGGGCAGGGTGCGGCGGACTACCATCACCACATGACCTGTGTGCTGCTCGCCGAGGACGACCCGGCGATCTCCGAACCGCTGGCCCGGGCCCTGCGCCGTGAGGGCTACGAGGTGCTCGTCCGCGAAGACGGCCCCACCGCCCTCGCCGCCGGCCTCACCGAGGAGGTCGACCTCGTCGTCCTCGACCTCGGGCTGCCCGAGATGGACGGCCTTGAGGTCTGCCGCCGGCTGCGCGCCGACGGCAAGAGCTGCCCCGTCCTGGTGCTCACCGCCCGCGCGGACGAGGTCGACACCGTCGTCGGGCTCGACGCGGGCGCCGACGACTACGTCACCAAGCCGTTCCGGCTGGCTGAACTGCTCGCCCGGGTTCGGGCCCTGCTCCGGCGCGGCAACGTCGACCAGCTCACCACCGGCGCGCACGGCGTGAAGATCGACATCGAGTCGCACCGCGCCTGGCTCGGCGAGGAGGAGCTCACGCTCTCCGCCAAGGAGTTCGAGCTGCTGCGCGTGCTCGTGCGGGACGCCGGCCGCGTGGTCACCCGCGAGGAGATCATGCGCCAGGTCTGGGACACCACCTGGTGGACCTCCACCAAGACCCTGGATATGCACATCTCCTGGCTGCGCAAGAAGCTCGGCGACGACGCCGCCAATCCGCGCTACATCGCCACCGTGCGCGGCGTGGGCTTCCGGTTCGAGAAGAATTAGCCCCGCACGGAGAGCAAGGCCGGAACGCGGCCGATGAAGCGGAACACCTCGGGGAGCGGCAGCGTGAAACGCCGGATGATCAACTCGCTGCTGGGCGTCGTCCTGGTGGTCGTCGTGGTGTTCTGCGTACCGCTCGCCCTGGTCGAGAAGCGGACGATCGTCAGCGCCGCCCAGGACCGGACGGACGCCACCGCCGTCCGGGTGCTCGGGCTCGTGGAGAACCGGCTCGCCAACCACGAGCCGGTCAACGAGCGGTCCTTCGACAACCAGGTCGCCGAGGGCGGCTACGTCGAGGTGCAGATGGCCGACGGGTCGGTGGTCTCGGTGGGCGTGCGGCCGACCGGGGGCCACCTGCTGAAGGCCACCGAGTACGGCGGCAACGGCGAGACCGTCACCGTCGAGCAGTCCCGCGAGGACGTCGACCACGAGATCGCCAACATGCTGCTGCTGCTCGGCGTCGTCGCGCTGCTCGCCGTCCAGGCCGCTGTCGCGCTCGCCGTCTGGCAGGCCAAGCGGCTCGCCCGCCCGCTCACCGACCTCGCCGAGACCGCCGAGCGGCTCGGCTCCGGCGACCCGCGCCCGCGCGACCGCCGCCACGGCGTGCCGGAACTCGACCGGGTCGCCGAGGTGCTCGACGTCAGCGCCGAGCGGATCGCCCGCATGCTCACCGCCGAGCGCCGGCTCGCCGCCGACGCCTCGCACCAGTTGCGCACCCCGCTCACCGCGCTGTCGATGCGGCTGGAGGAGATCACCGCCCTCGCCGAGGAGCCGGAGACCGTCAAGGAGGAGGCGACCATCGCCCTCCAGCAGGTCGAGCGGCTCACCGACGTCGTCCAGCGGCTGCTCACCACCCAGCGCGACCCGCGCAGCCCCACCGCCGTCGCCTTCGAGCTCGACGAGGTGATCAAGCAGCAGGTCGAGGAGTGGGGCCCGACCCTGCGCGAGCGGGGCCGGGTGCTCTCCCTGGAGGGCCTGCACGGCGTCATCGCCGTCGGCACCCCGGGCACGGTCGCCCAGGTGCTCGCCACCCTGATCGAGAACTCGCTGATGCACGGCGCCGGGACGATCACCCTGCGGGTCCGCCCGTCCGGCACCTCGGTCGTGGTCGAGGTGCAGGACCAGGGCGCCGGGGTCCCGCCGGAGCTGGGCAACCGGGTCTTCGAGCGCGCGGTCAGCGGCCGCAACTCGACCGGGATCGGCCTGGCCGTCGCCCGCGACCTCGCGGAGGCGGACGGCGGCCGGCTCGAACTGCTCTCGCTGCGGCCGCCGGTGTTCGCGCTGTTCCTCGGCCGCAGCCACGAGGACTGAGGGTCCTCGCCTCGGCTACGCGCCCGGCATGACGCCGCTCGCTACGCGCCCGGCATGACGCCGAGCTGGCGCATCAGGCCCATCACGTCCCACTGCCACCAGCCCTCGGCGATCTTGCCCTCCTTGCAGCGGAAGGTCGTCGTGCCACGGCCGGTCACCGACTTCCCGGTGTTCGGCACGTCCCGGAAGGCGGCCTTCTGGGTGGCGTACCAGGCCCACCGGGTCGCCACCTCGTCGCCCTCGGCGATCTGGCTCTCGATCTCGAACCGGAAGTCGAAGGCGTCCAGGTAGTCCTTGCAGCGCCCGCGGAACGCCCGGATGCCCTGGAGCTCGCCCTCGCTGCCGTAGTCGTGGTCGCGGTAGTCGGCGGCCATGCACTCGTCGATGACGTCGAGGTTGCCCGCGGCCAGCCCGTCCAGCACCCGGTTGGCGAGGGCCTTGTTGAACTGGGAGTCACGGACGACGTCGAGGTCGGTGAAGGTGGGCGGCGCGTCGCAGAGCGCCACCATCTCGCGGAAGATCCGGTCCGTCTCGGGGAGCTGGGAGTTGCGCATGGCCTCCTCGTAGGAGGGGAACTCCACGATCTCCACCACGTGCTTGGTGTCCGCGCGGTCGGTCGCGACGACCGCGTGGGAGGCGGTCCGCTTCCCCTTGGTGGACTCGGCCCAGCTGTCCATCAGCCGGTTGAGGTCGTCGAGCCTGTCGGTCTTGCAGTCGATGATCTGGACGAACGCCATGGCGAGCCTCCTGGGACCCCCCTCGGCCTCGATCGTCCGCGCCGGCCGTGCTCGCCCTCGGTAACCACTGTCCTCTCGGGCGGGCGGGACCGGCAACAGGAGGATGCGGGCGGATCCGGGCGGCCGGCGGCTGACGCGCGTCGGGCCCGCGAGCGGG
>NZ_JBFBDY010000039.1:21682-27863 GCF_040683475.1 Kitasatospora sp. NPDC093558
CCAACGACTTTGACTCATCGTCGACACCATACGGTCTTTCCAGCTGGCGGTGGGGGTCTTTCGTGGGGGGCTGCTGCACCAGGGGCACGCGGCCCGCGAGCGGGTGCTCGCGGGCCCGACGGCGAACGGCTCGGGGCCTACTCGGCCTTGGCGTACCGGATCTCCTCGGCGGCCAGCATCAGCTCGGCCTGGGCGGCCAGCTCGCTGCCGGTGGCGTGCGGGGCCTGCGCGGCCTGCGGCTCCGCCTCGGGCAGGGCCTTGAAGACCCAGGTCCGGTAGGAGACGAAGCGGAACACGGTGCCCAGCGCGAGGCCGACCACCTTGGCGCCCAGCTGCTCGAAGTGCGAGTCCAGGCCGAGCAGGTACACCGAGCAGCCGAGCACGCCGGTCTCGATCAGCATGCCGATGCCGCTGAACAGCAGGAACAGCGTGATCTCACGCTTGCGCGAGGCGGCGTCGCGGTCCCGGTAGAGCCAGTAGCGGTAGCCGAGGTAGTTGGTGGCGATCGCGATCAGCGTCGCGGCGATGTTCGAGCGCAGCGAGGCCAGGTGCAGGCCGTTGATGCAGACCCAGAACACCAGGAAGTTGACCACCACGCCGCTCAGGCCGACGATGCCGAACTTCACGGCTTCCCCCGTGATTCCGCGCAACTTCTGCACGAGTGAGGGTTTCGAAGCTGCGGACGTCGCCATACCGGGCTGCCTCCATGTGCGTGCGGTGCGTGCGGTCGAAAGGGCGGTGCGCCGGGACGGTGCCCGCCCCTTGTGCCCTGCGTGCACGCACATGATCGGACTGCGTAGACCAGGACCTGGCCGTCCAGGCTACCCGGTTCCACCGTACGGCTCAGCCCCCTGCCTCCCTGGTTGACATCTACGCGCGTCCACCCCGAAGGCCGCCTCGCCCTTGCCACCAGCGGCTCCATCGCCCCCGATCGGCCCGGATATCCTGGGCCGCGTGACTTCCCCGGGCAACACGAATTTTCCAGTGGTCGGCATGATCGGCGGCGGGCAGCTGGCCCGTATGACGCACGATGCGGGCATTCCGCTCGGGGTGAGGTTCCGGCTCCTCGCCGACACCCCCCAGGACTCCGCCTCGCAGGTGGTCTCCGACGTGGTGCTCGGCGACTACCGCGACCTCGACACCCTGCGCCGCTTCGCGGCCGGCTGCGACGTGATCACCTTCGATCACGAGCACGTCCCGACCGAGCACCTGCGGGTGCTGGAGGCCGACGGCATCGCCGTCCGCCCCGGCCCGGACGCGCTGGTCAACGCCCAGGACAAGGGCGTGATGCGGGCCAAGCTGGACGCCATCGGGGTGCCCTGCCCCCGCCACCGGATCGTCGCCGACCCGGCCGACGTGACCGCGTTCGCCGAGGAGGGCACGGGCTACCCGGTCGTCCTGAAGACCGTCCGCGGCGGCTACGACGGCAAGGGCGTGTGGGTCGTCGACGACGAGCAGGAGGCCGAGGCGCCGTTCCTGGCCGGCGTGCCCGTGCTGGCCGAGGAGAAGGTCGACTTCGTCCGCGAGCTGGCCGCCAACGTGGTCCGCTCGCCCAGCGGCCAGGCCGTCGCCTACCCGGTCGTCGAGAGCATCCAGGAGGACGGCGTCTGCGCCGAGGTCATCGCCCCGGCCCCCGACCTCGACCCGGCCCTGTCCGACGAGGCCCAGCAGCTCGCCCTGCGCATCGCCGGCGAGCTCGGCATCACCGGCCACCTCGCCGTCGAGCTGTTCCAGACCCGGGACGGCCGCATCCTCGTCAACGAACTCGCCATGCGCCCGCACAACTCCGGCCACTGGACCCAGGACGGCGCGGTCACCTCGCAGTTCGAGAACCACCTGCGGGCCGTCCTCGACCTCCCGCTCGGCGACCCCCGGCCGCGCGCCAAGTGGACCGTCATGGTCAACGTCCTCGGCGGCGACTACCCGGACATGTACCACGCCTTCCTGCACTGCATGGCCCGCGACCCGGGGCTGCGCGTCCACATGTACGGGAAGGACGTGAAGCCCGGCCGCAAGGTCGGCCACGTCAACGTCTTCGGGGACGACCTCGACGACGTCCGCGAGCGCGCCCGCCACGCGGCCGCCTACCTGCGAGGAACGATCACCGAATGACTTCCCCCATTGTCGGCATCGTCATGGGCTCGGACTCCGACTGGCCCGTCATGGAGGCCGCCGCCCAGGCCCTCGACGAGTTCGAGATCCCGTACGAGGTCGACGTCGTCTCCGCCCACCGGATGCCGCGCGAGATGGTCGCCTACGGCGAGAACGCGCACAAGCGCGGGCTGAAGGCGATCATCGCGGGCGCCGGCGGCGCCGCCCACCTGCCGGGCATGCTCGCCTCCGTCACGCCGCTGCCGGTCATCGGCGTCCCGGTGCCGCTGCGCTACCTGGACGGCATGGACAGCCTGCTGTCGATCGTCCAGATGCCGGCCGGCGTTCCGGTCGCGACCGTCTCGGTGGCCGGCGCGCGCAACGCGGGCCTGCTCGCGGTGCGCATGCTCGCGGCGTTCGACCCCGAACTGACCGAGCGGATGACCGACTTCCAGGCCGAGCTCAACAGCCAGGCCACCGAGAAGGGCAAGAAGCTCCGCGCCAAGGTGGCCGGCTCGGGCTCCTTCGGTTTCGCCAAGTGATCCCGGTCCCGGGGTTGGGGTAGAACAGCTCGCATGACCTCTGAGCTGGACAGCCCCACCCCGCTGGACCGCGCGCGGGCCCTCCTGCGCACCGCCCCCGTCGTCGACGGCCACAACGACCTCCCGTGGGCGATGCGCGAGCAGGCCGGGTACGACCTCGGCGCGCTCGACCTCGCGGCCGACCAGAGCGACCGCCTGCACACCGACCTCGCCCGCCTCGCGGAGGGCGGGGTCGGTGCGCAGTTCTGGTCCGTCTACGTGCCCACCCGGCTGGCCGGGGACCACGCCGTGAGCGCCACGCTGGAGCAGGTCGACTTCGTCCACGCCCTCGTCGCCCGCTACCCCGACCGGCTCCGGCTCGCCCGCACCGCCGACGACATCGAGGCGGCCCGCGCCGAGGGCCGGATCGCGTCCCTGATGGGTGCGGAGGGCGGCCACTCCATCGACTGCTCGCTCGCCACCCTGCGGGCCCTGTACGAGCTCGGCGTCCGCTACCTGACCCTCACCCACAACGACAACGTGCCGTGGGCCGACTCCGCGACCGACAAGCCGGTGGCCGGCGGGCTCACCCGCTTCGGCGAGGAGGTCGTCCGGGAGATGAACCGGCTCGGCATGCTGGTCGACCTCTCGCACGTCTCCGCCGACACCATGCGCGACGCCCTGCGGGTCACCGAGGCGCCCGTCGTCTTCTCGCACTCGTCGTCCCGCGCGGTCTGCGACCACCCGCGCAACATCCCCGACGACGTCCTCGCGCAGCTGCCCGGCAACGGCGGCGTCGCGATGGCCACGTTCGTGCCCAAGTTCATCCACGTCGAGGCCGCCGCGTGGACCCTGCGGGCCGACGAGAACATGCGCGCCCACGGCCTCCACCCGCTGGACACCACCCCCGCGGGCATGGCCCGCCAGCACGAGTTCGAGGCCGCCCACCCGCGGCCCGTCACCACCGCGGCCACCGTCGCCGACCACCTCGACCACATGCGCGAGGTCGCCGGGATCGACCACATCGGCATCGGCGGCGACTTCGACGGCACCGCCTTCCTGCCCGAGGGCCTCGGCTCGGTGGCCGGCTACCCCAACCTGGTCGCCGAACTCCTGCGCCGCCACTGGTCGGAGGCCGACCTGGCCAAGCTCACCTGGCACAACGCCGTCCGCGTCCTGCGCGACGCCGAGTCCGCGGCGGCCGGGCTGCGGGCCACCCGCGGCCCGTCCATCGCGACGATCGCGCAGCTGGACGGCTGAGTCTCAGCCCAGCCGGGGGATCTCGATGGCCGGGCACTTGTCCATGACCATCGAGACCCCGGCAGCGGTGGCGCGCCGGTACGCGTCCTCGTCGACGACGCCCAGCTGGAACCAGACCGCCTTCGCCCCGACGGCCACCGCCTGATCGGCCACGGCGCCGGCCAGCGAGCTGTTCACGAACACGTCGACGACGTCGACCTGGAACGGGATGTCGGCGAGCGACGCGTAGCCGGGCTCGCCGAGGGCCGTCTCGGCCTTCGGGTGGACGGGGACGATCCGCTTGCCGTAGCGCTGGAGGACGGCGGCCACGCCGTACGCGGCGCGCGCGGTGTTGTTCGACAGGCCGACCACCGCCCAGGTGTCGCCCGTGCCGGTGAGGATGTCGCGGACCGTCGCGTCGTCGCCGTAGCTCGTCATGCCGCTCCCAACGCCGTACGGGGGTGCGGGATTCCCTGGTGCCGTGGACCTATCCCGCCGCGGCCCTAGCTCGGCCGCCCGAGGGCACGGTACGTCCAGCCGGCGGCGCGCCAGGCGTCGGCGTCGAGGACGTTGCGGCCGTCGAGGAGACGGCGTTCGGCGACCACGGCGCCCAGTGCGGTGGGGTCGAGGGTGCGGAACTCCTGCCACTCGGTCAGGTGCAGCACCACGTGGGCGCCCTCGGCGGCCTCCAGGGGGGAGTCGGCGTAGGTCAGGCTCGGGAACATCTTGCGGGCGTTGTCCATCGCCTTCGGGTCGTAGACGGTGACCTGGGCGCCCTGGAGCTGGATCTGGGCGGCGACGTTGAGCGCGGGGGAGTCCCGGATGTCGTCCGAGTTGGGCTTGAAGGCGGCGCCGAGCACGGCGACCCGGCGGCCCAGGAAGCCGCCGCCGCACTGCTCGCGGGCCAGTTCGACCATCCGCGAGCGGCGGCGCATGTTGATCGAGTCGACCTCGCGCAGGAAGGTCAGCGCCTGGTCGGCGCCCAGCTCGCCGGCCCGGGCCATGAACGCCCGGATGTCCTTGGGCAGGCAGCCGCCGCCGAAGCCGAGGCCGGAGTTGAGGAACTTGCCGCCGATCCGCTCGTCGTAGGCGAGTGCGGTGGACAGCTGGGTGACGTCGGCGCCGGCCGCCTCGCACACCTCGGCCATCGCGTTGATGAACGAGATCTTCGTGGCCAGGAAGGAGTTGGCGGCGGTCTTCACGAGCTCGGCGGTCGCGTAGTCGGTGACCACGAACGGCACCCCGGCCGCGACCGGCTCGGCGTACACCTCGCGCAGCAGCCGCTCGGCGCGCTCGCTGTGCGCGCCGATCACGATGCGGTCCGGGCGTAGGGTGTCCTGGACGGCGAAGCCCTCGCGCAGGAACTCCGGGTTCCAGGCGAGTTCGGCGTCGGCGCCGACCGGCGCCAGCGCCGCGAGCCGCTCGGCCAGCCGGCCCGCCGAGCCGACCGGCACGGTGGACTTGCCGACCACCAGGACCGGCCGCTTCAGGTGCGGCGCGAGGCCGTCGATCGCGGCGTCCACGTAGGACATGTCGGCGGCGAACTCGCCCTTGCGCTGCGGGGTGTTGACGCACACGAAGTGGACGTCGGCGAACTCCGCGACCTCTTCGACGGAGGTCGTGAACCGCAGCCGTCCGGTGGAGCCCTCGTGCCCGGCCACGTGCTTGAGCAGCAGCTCGGACAGCCCCGGCTCGTACATCGGGACCCGGCCGGCGGTCAGTGTGGCGATCTTCTCGGGGTCGATGTCCAGTCCGAGCACCTCGAAGCCGAACTCGGCCATCGCGGCCGCGTGGGTGGCGCCGAGGTAGCCGGTGCCGATCACGGAGATGCGGAGGGTCACGGGTTCCCCTTTGTGCGGACTCGACCATGAGTGGGTGCCCTGATGCTATCCGTCCCGGGGCGTGCGGCCGAGGCCGCCCGGGGGCCGGAAACGCTAGGCAGCCGCAGGTCGGAGCCCTAGGATCTCTACTTAACGGTAATTAACCGGATCCTTCGATCACTGTGGCGAGGCGGGCATCATGGCGGGCAGCGCAGGCGCGGCTGACTTCGATCTCTTCCGTATCTCCGAGGAGCACGGGATGCTCCGGGAGGCGGTGCGCGGGCTGGCCGAGGCGAAGATCGCGCCGTTCGCGGCGGAGGTGGACGAGCAGGGCCGGTTCCCGCAGGAGGCGCTGGACGCGTTGCAGGGCAACGACCTGCACGCGGTGCACGTGCCGGAGGAGTACGGCGGTGCAGGGGCGGACGCGCTGGCGACGGTGATCGTGATCGAGGAGGTCGCGCGGGTGTGTGCGTCCTCGTCGCTGATTCCGGCGGTGAACAAGCTGGGGTC